>CACZYK010000027.1 GCA_902785295.1 uncultured Clostridium sp. | reverse complement strand
ATATTTTTTTGTGTGAGAATTTAATTATATCAGAAATTTAGCATAAATGTTTCTTTTTTTATTTGTAAAATTTTTCAAGCATTTTTGCACTATTATAGAACCTCTTTAATACCTTACATAAATAATTAACAAATGTATAATTTTAAATTCCATTATATAAAATTTAAGCATTAAAAAATTAAAGTGCAAGATTTTTAGTATCTTTACTTAAAACCCTGCACTTATATCAAGAAAAATATATCCTAAAGCTTACTTTTATAAGATTCTATAAATTGCCAAGCAAACTCTATTTAAAGTATAAATATTATTCTCTTCTTTCTCCACAATATGGACATATACTTAAACTTGAATCATATGGCTGATCACATTTTCTACAAAATACTAATTTCTTTTCTTCAGAATTACTACTTATTATTTCATCTTGTTCAAAGTTGTCTTTTTTTAAATCATTATCTATGAAACATTCTTTATTAATAGTTTTATTACTAAGCTTTTCATTAATTTCACTTATATTTTGACATATTAATAATCCTATTAATATAAATTCATACAATACTCTTATTGAAATAATAGAGCCTAAAATTATTGATATAAATTCAAGAAAATTTATTTCTCCAAAAATTAATAGTATCAAACTATAAAATATTCCATTAACGGTAAAAATAATATATGTTATCTTTATTATTGTATTTAAAAAAAGCTTTTTAAAATTAAGAAAGTTATAAATCCATCCTAAAACACCTTCAAACTTTCCTTCATTTCTTTTTGATAAAAAAGTAAAATATATTGCTATTCCTCCTAATACAGAAATAATACTAAATATTATCAAAGCAATTACTATTCCTTCTCCATAATAATACTTATTCATATCAATCACTTCTCCTAAAATAATTTTATTAAATCTCCAAAGTCTTACAAAATTAAGACTTTGGAAATTCATATAAATTTTAATTATTTTTCATTTACTTCTTTGTTTTTCAATAACTTGTTTGAAATTAAGATAGCTAAAGCCAAAACTAAAATTCCTAATATTGTATAAAATAATGGTTTATTCATATATATTTTTAATAAAATATTATTTGAAATTTTAAAACTTAAAGGATTTATTGTAGTAATATTTCCTGCTTTATCTGTAGCTGTAATTTCTAGCTTATATGTTTTATAATCCTCTAAATTAATATCTATGCTTCCATCTTCTTTTTCTATATAAGAATCTTTGCTTAAAGGTTTTTCATTTAAAAGAATTTTTGTTATAGTATCTTCATTATTACTAGTTCTAATATTTACATTTTTCCTTTCAAAATACACACCATTATTTTCTACTCCATCTATAATTATCTCTGGCTTTGTATTATCGAAGAAAAATTCTATAGGTTCCATAGAGTTATTATTTCCTGCTGCATCACTTGTTTCAAGATTAATTATATATTTTCCATCCTTATTTATTTCATCATTTAGTTCCACAACTCCATTTTCAAATGTATATCCTACATTTTTACCATTTAAAGTTAAAGATACTATACTTATTGTATCTACATTATTAATTTTTATGGCTGGTTTAAAACTTTTATTTGTATATGAATTTTGAATATCCTTTTGTTTAAATTCAAATGTAGAACCATTTTTATTTACTGAAAATGATATTTCTTTCTTTATTTCATTTCCAGCTTTGTCTAAAACTTTAGCTGATAAAACATAGTTATCATCCTCTTCAATAGGCTCAAACATATATTGTCTTCCATTAGCTATATCTTTATTATTTCCTTTTAGCTCTACAACTCCTGTTCTGCTTCCCTTTAATATCAATTCAAGTGTATTAAAATCTATATTTGTATCTGAATAATCAATAATAGGTGCTACATTTTCTTTATTTGCTGACAAATCTTTCACATTACTTATTTCAATTACTGGTGCTGTTAAATCTACAATAAACTTTTGTTGTTCAATACTATTAGAATCATTATCTGCTTTATCTTTACAAGTTATAGATATTGTATATTCTCCATCTGAATCAAATAAAATACTTGTACTATTTATATTTCCATTTCTACTCCATCCTCCTATATTAGGGCTTGAAATAGCTTGTCCATTGTTTGTTCCCGAAATAGATACATTAACCTTTGAAGGCTCAAAATTAAGTTCATCAATTGAAATAGTTGCAACTCTTTTTTCCTTATAATAAAGTTCATTTAGATAATTATTATTATCATAACTTAATGATAACTTAGGCATAGTTACATCAATCTTAAATTCTTTTATTATATCTTGATTGATATCACTTCTATTTTCTGCTTCATCTTCTGTCCATATTCTTATAGTATATTCACCATCAGTATTTAAAGCTGGTGCATTACCATTAAATTCATTTTTTATTGCACTTTCTTCAGTTTCACCATTACTTTTATTCCATAATTTGTAATATACCTTTATTGGTGCTGATGATGGCTTTGGTGTTTCAGTTGGGCTAGGAGGAGTAATAACTAAATTAGGAGAACCCTTATACCATCCTTCTCCATTAGCTTCGCTATAAGTTATAGTGGCATTTGATGGAATTGTTTTTTGTACCTTAACTAATATCTTGCTTATATCTCCTTTTATTTGAGAATTACTTACTGCTCTGAAATAATATATTTTATTAGTATCATTATTTATTACTATTTTTGATTTTGAAATTGTAACTGGATTTTCTTCTGTTTCATCAACTTTTTCTACTCCATCTACAAGTTTTGTCCATGTTTCATTTCCTGATAATTCTCCATCTGATGTTGTGTATTCATAATAATCTATTCCTGATAATGCACTTGATTTAGATACTTCTAATACTACATTTTCTTTAGTCCATTTTCCATTTTCATATCCATTACTATTTATTTGAGGAGCTGTTGGTGCTTCTTTATCAATGATAATATTTTTATCTGTAAAGCTACTACTTATATTTCCTGCTAAGTCTGTTGAAACAGCTGTTACTTTTCCTTTGTATTGTGGTTCTATATAGAATTTTGTAGAATAAGTATCACCATCAATTTTTACATTTTTTAAATCAACCTTTTTAATATCTTCTTTTCCTAAAATAGAATACTCAAAATAGTCAATATCTGAAGTTTTATCTACTGATGATAATGTTACCTCCACAACTTTATTATAGAAAATTCCAAAAATATTATTTGCTAATACTTTTATTGGATTTACAGGTTTATAATCTATTTTTACCTTTGTTGGACTTATTTTATCTATTATAAATTTATCTTCTTTAATATTTTTCTTATTTTCATTAGTAGAAAATTCAGAATTACTATTTCCAGCTAAATCTATTGATGTCATGCTAAGTTCATAATATCCATCATCTTCAAAAGATACTTTTCCAACATAAACATCTTGATTATATTCATTTATGCTATGAGTCCATTTAATATTATTCTTTTCATTAGAAATATCAGTTAATTCTTTTCCTTTCTTTATAGATTTTTTTACTAATAGATTTAAATATTCTGTATCATTTATGTTATTATCAATTATTGTTATTTCTGATATTCTATTTTTATTATAGTAATTTTCATTTTTGTTTATTGTATTATCGTATTTTACTATTATTTGTGGTTTTGTTTTATCTATAGTAAAGCCATCTTTTTCTATAGTTTCTGTTTTACCATTAACAGAGAAATTTTTCTGAGTATTTCCTGCTTCATCTTCAGTAAAAATTTCAAATTCATAATATCCTTCATCTTCATAACTTATTTCTGTTGTATATACATCATCTCCATTTTCATCATTAGAATGTTGCCATTTGATTTTTCTTTCTTCTTCTTTTAACTGCTCATTATATTTTCTAGCTGTATTTATTTTTACATTTGCTATTTTATCATCTTGTAGATTATTGTCTGTAATTTTTATTTTTACTTTTCTTCCAGCTTTATAATAGTTTTCATTTTTACTTTCATTGTTGTCATAATTTATTTCTATTTTAGGAGTTGTTTTATCTATAGTAAATGATTCATTTTCCACCTCTTTTTCTCCATTAATAGAAAAACCTTGTTCTTCATTTCCAGCTAAATCTTTTGAATAAATTTCAAATTCATAATAACCATCATCTTCAAAAGGCACTTTCTTCTCATATACTAAATCTCCATTTGAGTTTTTACCAACATATATCCATTTGTTTGTTGATTTTATTTCAGTTTGTTTTTCACCAATTTTTCTAGCCTTTTTACGGTTTATACTTATATTTTCTAGTTCAACCTCTTCTCCAACTTCAATATTATTGAATTTTCCTATATTATTTTCTGTTAATTTTATTGTTGCAGTTCTTTCTTTATTATAATAACAATCTCCATTTTCATTTATTTTACAATCATTATTATCATATTCAATCTCTATCTTTGGTGCTGTTTTATCTATAGTAAATTTATCTTCATTAACTTTAACTTCTTCTCCATTTATATAAGAAATTTCTTTTTCAATATTACCAGCAATATCTTCACTTACTACTTCTATTTTATAATCTCCTTCTTTATCTAAATTAAAATCCTTTTTATACATTGTTATTCCATCTTTAATAACTTCTACCCACTCATCATCAAGAGATTTTAACTGAACAACTTCTTCATTTTTATTTACTATTACATCTGCATTTGTTTTATCTTTAACAAAGTGTAATTCATTAATATAAACAGTAAGTTTTCTATCTTCCTTATAATAGAATTCATTGAGATAACTATTATTTTCATAGTTTAATGATAGCTTAGGCATAGTTACATCAATATTAAATTCTTTTATTATATCCTGACTGATGTCACTTCTATTTCCTGCTTCATCTTCTGTCCATACTTTTATAGTATATTCACCATCAGTATTTAAAGCTGGTGAATTACCATTAAACTCATTTTTTATAGCATCTTCTTCAGATTCTCCATTACTTTTATTCCATAATTTGTAATATGCCTTTATTGGTGCTGATGATGGCTTTGGTGTTTCAGTTGGGCTAGGAGGAGTAATAACTAAATTAGGAGAGCCCTTATACCATCCTTCTCCATTAGCTTCGCTATAAGTTATAGTGGCATTTGATGGAATTGTTTTTTGTACCTTAACTAGTATCTTGCTTATATTTCCTTTTATTTGAGAATTACTTACCGCTCTAAAATAATATATTTTATTAGTATCATCATTTATTGTTATTTTTGATTTTGAAATTGTAACTGGAGTTTCTTCTGTCTCATCAATTTTCTCCACACCATCTACAAGTCTTATCCACTCTTCATTTCCTAATAAATTTTTATCTGATGTTGTATATTCATAATAATCTATTCCTGATAATGCTTCTGAGTTAGATACTTCTAAAACTACATCTTCATTAGTCCATTCACTTTCATATCCATTACTATTTATTTGAGGTGCTGTTGGAACTTCTTTATCAATAATGATATTATCACTTTCTGTTTTTTCATCATTATTTGAATTTCCAGCCTTATCTGTTGAATATGCTATTATCTTACCTTTAAATTGAGGGTTTATAGAAAACTCTGCTTTATATAAATTACTATCTTTATCCTTTTTTGCTTCTATAATCTCTTTATCTTTTTCAGGAATTGAATATGTAAAATAATCAACACCTGAAATAAAATCTTCTGATGACAATGTTACTGTTACTTCTTTATTATAAAAAATCCCAAAAATACTATTTGCCAAGACCTTTATTGGATTTTCAGGTTCATAGCTTATTTCCACCTCTTTTGGTGGTTCTTTATCAATAACAAATTCTTCTGATTTAACCTCATCATTTTTATTTCCAAATAAATCTGTACAAAAAATTTCAAAATCATATTCTCCATTATCTATACACTTTATTTGTTTTTTATATTGAAGATTTCCATTAGAATCTTTTCCTATATACATCCATATACCAGAGTCTTCTAATTCTTCTTCATTTTTCTTTATACTTATTCCATTTAATTGAACTTCAGAATTTTCTTTGATAATATCTTCAGGCTCTTGCATATTATTTTCTGTTAATATTATTGTAACAATTCTTTCCTTATTATAATATTTTTCATTTTTACTTTCTTTATTATCATATTCAATTTCTATCTTAGGTTTTATTCTATCTATTGAAAACTTTCTTTCTTCACTTTCATTTCCAAATTTATCAATAAACTTTATACTTTGATTTACTCCATCAATTAATTTTTCTTTAAAGTTTTCAGTGCCAACCTCTTGCCCATTATATAAAATAGATTTTATATCACTTAAATTTAAATCAAGAGAGGCAAAACTTTTTACTCCTAACTCTTCATTTGAATTAATTGCATATTTATCTCCATCATTTATATTCACATTAGAAATAAATCCTCTATTTATATGAAATTCCTCATAATTATTATTATCAAGTGGAAAAATCTCTTCCCAATCTTCCTCATTTTTATAAACTAATCTAAATTTATAATTTTTATCTTGAGAAGTATTAATAACTAATTTACTATCTAATACATCTTTAAATTCTATTTCTTCATTTACTTTTTCAATATTTTCTAAAACTTCTTTTTTATCTGTAATATTTTCTTCTAAATCAGTCCATGAATCTTCACAAGAATACTGAATTTTATAATCATCAAGATTTGTCATATTCATGTTATATACAAAATACATACATAAATTCTTATTTGTCTTTTCTCCATATGCATATTGTGTATAACCTTCATCCTCTATAAATGTATATACTTTTATTGGTGACATATCATTTTTAACACTTACTTCAACCTCTTCTGAAAATTCATTACTATCATTTATTGAAATTGCTCTAAAAATATATTTACCCTTAATTTGTTTAATTGCTAATTCCCCTTCTAATGTTTCATTTATCTCTTCACTTCCAATATCTTTCCAATCATCATCTCCTTCTAATTTAAATTGATACTTAATTTCATCATCATTTGTACTAACTAGTTTAAAAATAATTTCCCCATTTCTCAAATCACTCCATTTTTCACCATCATATGGATAATCGTTTCCTTTTTTATCCCTATAATATATACTTACTTCTGGTTTCTTTATGCTATTTTCTTTGTCAGGCTGTATGCTTTCTGCCTTATTTTCATTTACAGCTAAAGCTTCTACATTAAAATTAAAAAATAGCTGAAATATCATCAATAAAACCAACAAAATAGAGTAAATTCTTTTTTTATTTCCTTTCACAATAATCATCTCCCATTAATTACTATTTTTCTGATTTTAAATAAATATATATTTTCCCATTAAATATAAAATGGAATTCCATTGTTAATATAAATAAAAATCCTATTACAACTAATATCCAATAATTTATACTTAAATAAGTGCTACAAATAATTATTACTAATGAAACTATTAATATAGAGTCATTTATTTTGCTAGGTAAATTTGTAAAATATCTAAATAATGCATTTCTTTTATAAAATATGACCTTATCTTTATTTGATATAAGAAATACTACAGAAAAAATGCTTCCTATAACAAATCCACTCCAAAAAATTATAGCTACAATAATTCCTGCCTCATATTGTGAAATATTAATAATATTAGGTAATGGAACTATAAATATAGATAGTGACGATATAAAATAAAATATTAAAATAAATATAAATAGAACTTTGTTTTTCATTTCTCCTCCTAAATGACCTCATCAGTATTTACATACATTACATCTAATATAATTTTAAATTTCATACTTTCTTTACTTTCGGAAATAGATTCGTTTTTTGATTCTTTGTTTTCTACTAAAATATTTGTGCTAAAATCATTTTCATCTAAAACTATGGTTCCATGTTGCTCATTAGCAATATTTGTTTCTTGAAAACCTTCTTCTGTTTCTAAAAAACTTTTTATATTTTTTGTGTTTCTTATCTTATCTGTAACTATATCTACACTATCAGAAGAATTATTTTTATTATCTGTTTCAACATTTAGGAACTCACTATCCTTTATTAGTAAACTATCTGTTTCAGAATCTAACATTTTATTTTTTTTCTTAAGTTCCTCTATTTCTTTCTTTGCCTTAATTCCTGTAATATCTTCAATTACATCAATTATATCCATTTTGAAAAACATTATTATAAAAACTAAAAAGGTAATGATAGAAAAAAATATTCCTCCATAAAACATAACTTTATAAATCATTTACTCCTCCTATCATATAGCTCCAGCATTTTTAAGCTTTTCTTCTAGTGATATAAAATTAATATCACTTTGTGCTCCTGATATATTTTTGGCTATATTATAAATTTCAACTGCTTTTTCTTTATTATTCATATTAATTAACAACATAACTCCATAATTAGAATACGTGTTTATGTCATTTGGATATAATGATATTATTTCCTCATAAATTTTTGTTGCTTCATTAAAATCTTCCATATTTCTATTTATATTAGCAATCAAAAGCATGAGGCTATGCTTTAATTCCTTATTTTCTGCAATATTTAAAATAACTTTATATTTTTCAATTGCTTTTTTATAATTATCTTTTTTCTCATCACTATTTTCTTTTATATTCTCTGCTTTTAGATAATATGAATCTCCAATACTTCTTAAAATATCCATATTATATTTTTTTGTTAACTCATCATTAGATAAAAATTCTAAATTTTTTTGTGCTTTTTCTAAACTTTCAATTGCCTTTTCGAATGGATCGACTCCATTTTTAAGCATATAATTTTTATTTGATATATATACGCTAGCTACTGATATATAATTGTCAATTTGAATTGAATTAATTTCTTGAGAATCATTAAAAGCTTCAAAATTATTAAGTGCTTCTATTATAGCTATCCAATTTACAGTATTTCCAAATTGTGATAATGATAATGATAATTCTTTATAATAAACTGCTTCTTTGAATTCATCCTCATCTACCATAGAAAAATATTTTGCAGCTTTGGCATAATTTATAGAAAAGCTAGAATCATTTGAAGAACCATTAAAAAATAGCTTTGCTACAGTCATTAATATATAATTATTTTCTTTTAAGTTTCCTATATTTTTATCTATAAAAGTTTCCATTTTATCTAGTCCATTCTGTGTTTGTCCCATTCTGATATAGTAATCTATGAGTTTAATATATGCTTCATCCCTTTCAGGTTGTATTTCTATTGCAAGATCAATATATTTAGGAACCTCTTCTAAAAAATTATCTTCTGCTATTGATTTTGAAATATAATTTGTAGCTTCATTTAATGCTCCATTATAATCATTAAGCTTTTGTTTATTAATCCCTGACATTCCTAAAAGACCTACACTTAGAAATATTATACTTGTCATGAGAACTAAAGCACATTTTATTATTTTTTTTATTTGTTTTTTTCTGTGTTCAATACCACTATCTAAATAATGTTCTAAATCATATTTAAGTTCATAACATGATTCATATCTTTTATCCCTATTTATATCTGTACACTTTTCTATTATTTCATTTAATCTCAAATTAACCTCTGGTTCTAAATCCCTTACAGTATATTTTTCGGGAAAATTTTTATCCTTATATTCCATTACTGTGTTAGTAAGTAATGTATACATAGTAGCTCCTAGAGCATAAATATCTGTTCTTATGTCTAGTCGTACATTCTTATCAAACTGTTCTGGACTTGCAAAACCTCTTGTTCCAAGTTTTAAATGACTTCTTATTTCTTCAAGATTAAGCTCTTTTCCTATATCAAGAACATCATCTTCCTCATAATAATTACTTGCAATTCCAAAATCTATAAGCTTTATTTCTCCTTCAGTATTTAGCATTATATTATCTGGTTTCATATCTTTATAAATAACAGGATTGTCTCTTGAATGAAGATATATTAATATATCACAAAGTTTAATTGCACATTTTACAACAAATTTTTCAGGTTGCTTTCCATGTTTCTTCAAAATACTTTTTAAAGATTTTCCATCTATATAACTCATAACAACATATACTTTTCCATCTTTTTTATCTATTATATCTATGATGGTGGGAATATATGGACTATCTAATTTTTTTAAAAGATTAGCTTCTACATAAAAACTCTTTATTCTTATTTCATCAACTTTATCATTTTTTTTAATTACTTCTTTTATTGCCCAGTATTTTTGAAGACGTGTATCCATAGCTAGATATACTGTTCCCATACCACCTTTTCCTATCTTTTTTAATATTTCATATTTTCCATCTATTATGTCTCCTTTACTCAATTCCATATCATTTAACATAATGCCACCTCCTTTTTTAGAGTTTAGTAAACTTTTATTGCTATAGCTGTGATGTTATCTAATTCTTTTCTAACTTTATTTAGTTCTATCAATTCTCTTATTTTTGATTTTAGTATTTCTTGGCTATATAAAGTTTTTGGATTAAAAACATCAAAAAGTTCTTTTTTACTTATCTTATTTCTAAATCCATCAGAACATATTAAAAATAATGAATCTTTCTTTATCTTATTTACAAAGAAATCTAAGTCTATAGTATTAGAAGCTCCTACACATTGAAGTAATACACTTTTTCTAGGATCATTTATTGCTTGTTCTTCTGTAATATTTCCACGTTCTATTTCTCTTGCTACTAATGTATGATCTTTTGTTATCTGCTTTACAGAATCATAAATTTCATAAATTCTGCTATCTCCTATATTAATTGCATAATAAAAATTATTTTTTATTAATAAAGCTACTAAAGTGGTTCCTAATTTTTCCCCATGTCTTTTCCCATAATTTGATATAATTCCATTTTGCTCTAATATTATTTCTTCCCATTCTTTTCTTAAAATTTCTGATGATAACTCTTCTTTTAATAGTCTTTCCATATTTATATCAAACCATAAAGAAAATCTTCTTATAACAGTTGCACTTGCTAATTCTCCTTTTGAAAGTCCTCCCATTCCATCACACAAAATAACAAAAGAAATCTTTTCTTTCAGAGATTCAGCAACTTTTATACAAAAAGAATCTTGATTTGTTGTTTTTCTTATTCCTTTATCTGTATCATATGCTACTAAAAAATCCATATTTCACCTGCTTCCTAATAAATTTTAAAAATAAATTCTTCGTTTGCTAACCTTATTTCATCATTATGCTTTATTTTAAATTCAATATTTTTATCAATTTTTTTTGAATTTATATAAATATGATTACTAGACTTATTATCTATAATAAAATACTCCCCATTTTTCTTTATTATTTTTGCATGTTTATGACTTACAAATTTATTATCTGAAATAAAATAGTCACTCCAATTTCTGTCACTTCCTATTTTAAATTCTGATGATACAATTTGAATTTTTTCATTATTTTTTTTCCTTATAAGATATGGAAAATATTTACTTTCTTCATAATTCAATATTGACGTTCCTTCTTCCTCTTCTTCTAAGAGTTGTGTACCGCAGTTCTCATATTCTTCATCATCTTCTTTTTTATCATCTACATCTAAATATAAATTATTTTTATTATTCTCCTCTTCATATATATTCACAAACTTATTATCTTCATTACTTTCTTTAATGTTACTTTTTTCTTTTCTTTGGTCTTTATAATTAAAATTATCTTTCAAATTATAATTAGATTCATTACCAAAATAATCTACACTAATTTCATTTTTAAAATTATTTTGATAACTTTCTTGCAATAAAATATCAATAAAATTTTTAAATTTTATTAAATTCTCAGCTTCATTAGATTTTAGATATCTTAATATATTTTTTACATAATCAATATTTTCGCTTGAAGAAAATTTACAAGTATAAATAATTTCTTTTATAAGTACATTTAAATCTGATTCCTTCTTTAAATTTCTTATAGGCATATATAAATAATTTATATTTAAATTTTTTTTATCAACATATACATAATTTATATCAAATATTAATCTATTTATTTCTATATTTTCTTCTTTAAGTTCAACCAGAAAAATAAATAAATTTGATAAAAGCATTAAAAAATTTTTTTTGTTTATCATACTTGAAATATATTCTTTTATTGTTTTCATTTCTCCAATTTGATACTTAAAACATCTATTTAAATTTATTTGTTCAAATGAATATTGAACTATTCCTTTTATGTTACGATTTGCAGAAATAACTACATTTTTTGCATCTACAATTTCATCTTGTGACAATATATATACTAACTTTTTATTTTTCCCACTACCTTCAAAAGTAATATTTTCTTTATACATAAAATCCCTCCTTATTTTATATTTATTAATATTTTTCAGGATTTTCATTATTAGCTTTATCTTCTGAAAGTATTCCAAACAAAATTTGTCTTTCTATATCATTAAAACCTAAAAAATCTATTCTTTCTATATCATCTTGCTGAAATAAAATTTGACCATTCTCAATATATCCTTCTGGATATGGAACTCCTACATAATCAAATTTTTTTCCACTATTAATATCAATTTGTTTAACTCCAAATATCATAAATCTTTTATTTGTTTTTTTTAACTTTATTACTGTTCCTATTGATAATAAATCCTTTAAATTTGTTGACATAACTTATCCCCCTTTAAACATAATCATAATTAATTAAATACTTTATCAAAAATTTCGCTTTTTATGGTTTTTACTAAAGGTTTAAATTTCGTATATGGATTGTCCTTTAATTCATCATAAACATCTCTTATCACCAAATAATAGTTACCTAATTTTTCTCCAATTTCTCTTCCTAATATTTTATAACCCTCACTTGACATTTCAAGATAACCCGAGTTATCAATCCATTCATCATAAATTTGTGGTAATCCAAAAATATTAAGCCCTGTTAAACTCATTACAGCTGATGGAAAGTGACCTATACCATAAATTGCTGAATCAATTAATAATTCTGCATAATCGTTACTATCCATAACTCCATCTTCAGAATATTTTTTATAACTTCTTGTTGCTTGAGAAAAAAAGTTTACTCCCACTCCTACTACTGGAAGCCAATTTAAAAATTTTCCTATATTAGATGCATTTAAAGTTTCATCTTTAATAGAAAATATTATATTTCCTGAATCATAAAAAACACTATTTTTCCAAAATTCCTTTCCATAAAAGCTATTATAAATTAGATATATACTCTCAAATATACTTGTTATATCAAAACCTGTTTTTACAAAATCCATTATTTTTTCATACCATTTTTTATTATCATTTTTATTATCATTTTTATTAAATTGTGAATATTTTTCTATAAATCCATAAGCATAAATTTTATTTTCATCAATTTCTTTAATACTTCTTTTTATATTTTTTTCTGCTTCTTCATAAAAATTTATTGCATTTATCAAAAATAAATTTAAATTTTCTAATTCTTTTCTTATTAAAGATAAATTTACTTTTGACTTATTAAAAGCAGTAGCTATTTCATTTTCATACTTAAATTCTAATTCCGTAGTAAATGGTTTTACTTTTAATTTACTTATACTATTACTTATATCTTCTATTCTTCCTATACATAATGATATATTTTGAGTTTGTTGTGATAATTTTCCGGTGTTTACCTCTATATTTCCCATAATTATCCTCCTGTAACACTATTTATTCTCAAATAATACTGCTCCATTTTTTATTTTATTTTTTAATTCTTCTAAATTAGATATTTCCAAATTCAACTTTTTAATTATTTCTTCAAACTTATTATTAATATAAACAACCTCATCTGCTCTATAAGAATTATTTATTTCTCCCTTTATTTGAGTTAATTTATTCTTAATACATGAAATTTCATTAATACAATTATTTATTTTTCTTATTCTAATTGAAAGAGTAGTTAAATCAAAGCTCATAATATTCCTCCCTTTAATTAAGAACTTATATTGAATTTGTTTTTTCTATTAAACGTCTTTCACAATATTCTAATTCTGAATATATAGAATTTAAATAATTTATACATCTAGTTAATTGATTATCATATTTAACTGCAAATAAATCTATCAATCCAACCTTAGATTTATCAACTAATTCATAAAAATTTAAACTACGTCTTAAATCATCTAAATCTCTATCTAGGCTAATTATATTTTTTTGAACATTATTTAATCTTTCTGCAAGACTATGAATTAAAAGTATATCTTTTATAAACATTTCCCCTTGAATATAACTTAAATTTCTATATCCTTGATTTGTATGTCTTCTTAAATATTCTAATAACTTATTAACTCCATAAATAAAATTTTCACATATTTCTTTGGTTAATTTCTTTATGCTATTAACAATTAAACTAAATTTATTTGCAGGTAAAATTTCATTTTCTTGGATAAAGTTTATTAAACTATTTTTCATTATCTCTATTCTTTCTTTAAATACTTTTTCAAATTCCTGAAGCTTTTCTTCAAATTTTCTTACACCTTCAAATGTTTCTTTATTTGACCATAAAGCTACTAATATTGAACTTAAAACTTTATTAATAAAATCTTTCTTTTCTTTGTCTAAATTATTCCAATCATATACTGCTTTAATAATACCTATTGGTGAAAAATAGCCGTTTGTAGAAAGATAGTCGATATAAGCTTGTCCTAGTTCTCCTAAAGAAGTTACATCATTTCCACCAAAAGTAAAAATAAATGTAAATAATATTTCTCTTTCTTCATTTGTTAAATTTTCAAGAGCATCATTAAGAACTGAATCTATATATTTGCTTAATTCATCCTGTTCTGATGGAATAAAGTTTCCGTTTTCATCTATTTGCCATGAAAATGAGTCATGTTGAAATATTTGATTTTCATTACTATAAATGAATTTTTGATTTTCATGATCTCCTAAAGCTAAACTTATTATTGTAGTTTGAGGTGAGTAAGTTGTCCATTTTCCTTTTATTCTCTCATAACTCTCTTTATATTTATTAACTACATTCTCACTAAAAGCTGGTCCATCAAAATTTATTACTGATTTTATTTTATCTTGAACTTTAGGATCAACTGTAAGAGAAGCATATAAAGCATTATTTCCTCCTTTAGAGTGACCAGTCAAATAAATATTCCCGCTATAATTCCTTGACATTTCTTCTAAGTATTTCCTAGCACTTTCTTGTGCTGCTGTTTCTGTATATGACATAGCAAAATCTTCATACCAGCCTTTTAATGAACCATCTGTTCCTCTATAAGAAATTACTATATCATCTCCAACCTTAAAGGTAATTGCTGCAAATTGTTGCATATCTTCTTTTTTTATTTGTGCCTCACTTCTATTTTTATCATCAATATATCCTCTATCTCTAAAGTTTAATATCTTTACATCTTTATATCTTTCATTGTTTATTAATTTTTTAATCATATCTATTCTAAGAACATCATAAACATCATTATTATTTAACATTTCATTGTATTTATCTGAATTACAAAATGCTTCCATAACCTTTTTCAAGCTTACTTCTCCATTATTTTCAATACATGAATCTAATGGAAGATATGCTATAGTTGAAAAAACTAATGCATCTAATTCATTATAAGAAACTTCTTCAAAGCTTTTATTTCCATTTTCAGTAGTAAGATATTCATTTATATTCATCAAAATCACCTCTCTTCAGAAAAAATATTTTTTATTTCTTCATATGTAACTCCAGATTTTGTACAATATACACGATAATATTCCTTGTCTCCATTTTCATAAAAAAAATCAAAGGATGCTATAATTCCTTTTTCATATATTTCTTGTATAAATTTATATACATACTCTATCTCTGTATCTTTATTAAATTCATTTCTAGTTATATAAATATCAACATATATATTACATTTTTCTTCATTTATATATTTAATTACATCATCATCAATACTCCACTTTTTTTCTGTTAATCCACCTGATATATTTATTTTAATACTTATGTTATTCCAATATTTTTGTGCTATATCTCTATAAGCTTCCTCCACTTTATTTTTTAAATATAATGTTGCATAATTATCTGTAACATTTTTATCTGCTTTTCTTATTGAAACATCAAATATACTATCTTCTTCTCCAATAGGTTTCACTTTTGCATTTAAAAAGTTTGATGATGAGAAAATATCTGTAGTTACTCCTTCTTTTATGTCATACACTTCAAAATTACTTTCATATTTTTTATCTAAATATTCCTTAATAATTTCTTTTGCCTCACTAGCAGACAAAGTTTTTTTTTCTCTATTATTTAAATTATTACATCCCATAAATGTTAATAAGCTAACAAAAACTATTACTAATACAATATTTTTCATAAACCTCATCCTATCTTATTTCTAATAGTATTTTTTTTACATTTTCGTATTTTCTTATTATTTTATCTAAACTTCCCTGACATAGTTCTATTCCAATTCCTTCTATTCCATAAAGCTGATTTTTCACATCTTTTAATTCATTTATAATTCTATCTGTTTTATTAATAGCATCACTACACTTTCTTCTTGAATTTTCATTTGTTCTTGTTAAATTACTAATATCCATACTTATCCTCCATTTTAATTACAATCTTCTTGCTTGTGTTATAAGTATTTGTTGTATTCTTTCATATTCTGTTGCTGCTTCATTCAATAAATTTCCATATGAACATAAAATAGATTGCATTTTTTCAAAATCATCTTCAAAACCCAATATTTTTGTTTTAAATACTTCACTATCTTTTCCTTTCCATGCTGATATAAACCTTATTTCATTTAATAACTTCAAATAATCATTTTTATATTCATTAGAAAGATTCTCAATATTGTTAGCAACTCTTCTGATTTCATTAGTATTTACCCTTAAATAAAATCCCATAAAAACAACCCCTCTCTTATTTTGCTTTTTTGAAAACATTACTTTATATAATATTTTCAAAAGAGCAAAATATATATATTTTGCTCTTCTTTTTTATTATTTATTGAAATGCTGAAGCATTAGTTTGTATTATTGTATCTGTTTCTTGATAAGATGCTGCAGTATTTTCTAAGAATATAGCATATGATTCTACTATCTTTTTATAATTTTCAAATATTGGTAACATACCTTTAAATTTTTCTTGTATTGCATTTGCTGCTTCACTTTGCCATGTGTTATTTAAACTAGTCATTTGAAGATTTATATCTTCTAATCTTGAATTTAATGCTTCATTTATACTTTTAATTTTTCCTGCTATATTTTGAACCTCTTCTGTGCTAATATTAATTCCATCTGCTGCCATTTTTTTCACTCTCCTTTTTAATTTGTTAAGCTTTGTGCTTTAGCTATGCGATCTTGTTGAGTTGTATCATATAATTTTGCACTATTTTCTAAAAACTCTGCATATTGAATCATTAATTGTTTCATCTTTTGAAAATCATCCATAAAGCCATGTATTTGATTTACAAAAGCTATATTATCTGCCCCCTTCCATACACTTCCTAAGCCATCAACTTCGCTAAAAAGTAAATTATACTGTTGTTCATAATCCTCTGCTTGTTGTTTTATTTGAGCAGCAGCAAGTTTCAATTTTTCTGGTTCCACTACAATCTTGCTCATATTTTTACCTCCTTAAAATTTAAAATCTATATCAACATCAGTCTAGAACCATTTTTTAAATCAAGCTCTTTAACTGATACATTGATGTTAAATATATTTCCTGATTCTCTATCACAAAGAAGCTCATCATTAGATGATATATAGTATTCATCAGATAATTCCATTACTGCTTTAGAAATAAGCATTGATAATTCATAAATTTTTAAATTTTTTTTTATAAACATGTCATAACTAGTATTTAATGCAGGAACAAAAACATTTACCAATATTTTATCCATACTAATCACCTTCTTATTTAGTTAATAAATTTTATTAATAGAGGCTTTCCATTTTCAACTAAATATCCAAAATCATCTTCTATTTCTTCATATAAGTTGTTAGTTACCTTTGAAATTTTTAATTGATATTGCTCAGCTATTCCACTACCTATCCATATTGCATTATTAAATGTTCCAAGTTGTCTAAACCAAGGTTGATATGAAATATTTCCAATTTTGTCCGGATTTTCAACTATTATAAATGTATAATTATAATTAACCTTGCACTTTTCTAAAAGTACATTTAACTTATCTTGACAATCATTAGATAATATGGAAACTACTTCTGAAAAACCATTTATTATACATACCTTTTTACTATAGACTGGTACAGATTTTTGTGAATCTATAGCCTTTTTATATGAATTATTTCTATAAACTAACTCATTGAAAATTTCAATTACAGAATCTTGAATTTCCTCTTTGCTTGAATATAGTTGATAATCCATATGTTTATTTTTAGCAAAAGAATTCATTCCATCTAAAACCTTTAACTCAGTTTTTTTATTATAGGCTATTACCTTAGAAAGAGTTTCTATAAATTTTATTTTTTCACTTTTAGTTAATATAAAGCTAATCATATAATTTTCAAATGAATAATAGCTTATATTTAAAGAAGCTTTCTCTATACCAATTGGATAAATTGCCTTTTCATCATCTCTTATATATTTTTTTATAAATTCAAAATCTATGTGCTCTGGAAGCACTGGTATACTCTCTGCCCTCTTACCTTTCCAAGAATTATTATATTCTTCACAATAATTTCTCAAATACTCTATACTTGAGCCTTCTTTATTTACATAAGCTGTTTGAAATTCATAAATCTTTTCATTTCTAAAAATTCCTCTACCTTTAATTTTAGCTGGAAAAATTCCATTTACATTTCCTAATATCACAGAATAATCAGAATTATCATTTAATTGTAATACTAAAAGTTGTTTGAAATTTTGTAGTAATCTAAATCTAACTGAGTTAGTATTTAATGCTGTTAATACAAAATATATTCCATACTTTGTTCCTTCTCTTGTTAAGTAATTCAATTTTTCTTCAAATTGATCATACATTTCACTAAAACCTGAGTAATTTTGAATTATAACTACTATATATGGTACTTTTTCTGAAGAGTTTTCTATTAAAGAATTATAATCTCCACCAAAATCAGAACATAATCTTCTTCTATCTTCAAGTTTCTCAGTAAGCATTTTAAACATATTTGTTATTTTTTCTAGTTCATGAGATAGTATTATATCCCCTAGATGAGGTGCTTTTGAAAAAACTTTTGATGTTTCTGATGCAAAATCTAATATATAAATATTAAGTTTTTCTGGATTATTATGTTTAATTAGTGAATATACCATAGTATTTATAAGAGTGCTTTTTCCACTTCCAGCAACTCCATAAACAATAACATTTCCTTCTTCAGTTAATGGAATTGTCATTTCAAATTGTTTTTGATTTTCTGGATCATCTACTTCTCCAATAATTGGATTTAGCTTATTATCATACATAATATTTTCTTTATATTTTTCTTCTAAATCATCAACATATATATTCTTAGATAAAGGTTCAAGCCACAATGGTTTAATCTTAATACCTTCATCCTTTGCAAGCTTTGATAAATAACTTGTTATATTATCAATTTGTTTCCCAATTGATTTGTTTTTCTTCCTTTTATCTATAGCAACATTTTTTATAACTCTTCCAATACCATCAATAACTTCAATATTATCATCTTTTCTTTTTAATACCTTATCAGATGGTTCATATGGTGCACCAGACCAAGCAGATTGTCCTAAATCAAAAATTTCATTATATCCAACTTGAAGGTAAAATCTTCCTGTGTTTGTTAGTTCAGCTGCATCTGCTCTTTTCAACACATCCATACTATCCGCCTTTTCTTGAACCTTTAAGCAAATTCTAAATCTACTATTACTCCAAATTTGCTCATCAACAACTCCTGCTGGTTTTTGTGTTGCTAATATTAAATGAACACCTAAACTTCTTCCTATTCTAGCTGCACTTATTAACTGTGTCATAAATTCTGGTTGTTGAGTTTTTAACTCTGCAAATTCATCTGAAATAATGAATAAATGTTGTAATGGTTCATCTACCTTTCCTTCTCTATAAAGTGCTTGATATTTATAAATATCTATATTACTTACATTAATTTTTTTACTTACTTCTCTAAATATTGCTTGTCTACGTTTTAATTCACTTTGTATTGATACTAAGGAACGATTTATTGCTGCACCATCTAAATTTGTTATTATTCCTACTAAATGTGGAAGTAGTTTAAAAGATTCTGCCATTCCACCACCTTTATAATCTATTAATATAAATGCTACTTCATAAGGACTATAGTTTACTGCAAGAGATAATATATATGTAATGATAAATTCACTTTTTCCTGAACCAGTCATTCCTGCTACTAATCCATGTGGACCATGAAACTTTTCATGTAAATCAAGTTTAAATTTATCACCTTTAGTATCTATTCCTATTTCAGTTTCTAAAGTTTTTGTTGGATCATTTTCTTTCCATCTACTTAGTACATTTAAGTGTTCTATTTTCCCAACATCAAATAATTCTAAAAAAGTAATCATATTAGGAAGATTATTTTTTTCATCATCTATTTTTATTTCTAAATTAGCTAATTTTAAAACCAACTCTTTATAATCACTTTTTAAAGGATTATTTAAAACAAATTCAATACTTTGTCCATATATATTATCTCTATCATATATATAACCATTTTCTTTAAGTTCTATAATATTTATACATTCTTTAGGCAAATTTTTAAGCTCTTTACATATACTTATAAAAGAAAATCCTAGATTTTCTTTTTCTTTTAATATAAGCTTAATTATTTCCATTTTTTCTGATATTTCTTTATTATTAGATATAATGATGTATTGCGGATTAATATGTTCTAAATTTGTATTATCTTTTCTAGTTAAAAATTCTTTTTCAAGATATGATGACACTTCTTTAGCTTCATTTTTATTTTTTATTACAAAACGAATCTTTTTATTATTGTCAAAAACGTGTGGAAGCCATTTAAAAAATTCCAAATCATTTTCTTCATTTAGAATAAAAACAAGTTTTACTTCATCATAACTATGTAATGCAACTATTTGAATAATTAATCCTTTAATAAAATCTAATATTAATTTTTCTTCACCAATAATACCTAATATATATTTTTCAATTAAAGATATAGTTATAGGAACTTCTTTAAGGATATGAGGTTTTTCTACCAATGAATACATATAATCTTGAAGATTATCCTCATCTAAATTAAACCTTTTTTCTTGATAATTTATCTCAGCATCTAAACTTATATTTCCTGTTCCAACTCTTACAACTAAGAAATCGTTATGAAAAGAACTTCTTTCCCATAAATTTCTTTTCACATTCTTTATTCTATCTTCACATTCATCTATAGTAATAAAATTTTCATGTAGGATTTTCTCTTGATTATGAATTTCTCTTTCTATAATATTTTTCATATCATTTATATATTTTTTATATTTCTCTTGTCTTTTACTTTCTCTTTCAATTCTTTTTTTCTTTTCATATTTTTTACTTAAAATAGGCCATAAAACTGTACCTAACAGCATACTGAATGACATAACTAATGTTGGAATTACTGAACGTATATTTCCATATCCACTTAATACATTACTTAAAGCAAATACTGCTGTAAAAAGTGATGCCATTCCCATAGTTATTGATGGTCCTATCAATAATATAAATGGTGTTTCTTGTATGTTTTGTTGTTGTGGGGGAGGATCAATCTTTATTTTTACAGTTTTGATATCTCTTTTTAGCCTAGGTGAAGGAAAAAAGATATTATTTTCATTTTTTTCTTCAAATTCATCTATATCTTCTTCAAAATTCTCTAATTTTTTTAAAGATTTTAATTTTTTTAAATAACTTTTACATGTAATCATATTATCTGGATTATTTATTGCTATAAAACCATTGCCTATTATTACTTTTAATCCAAAAATATATATTACATCTCCAGAAGTAAGTTCTTTAGTTTTAATTTTTTCTCCATTTACAAAAGTTCCATTTAAACTATTTAGATCTGTAATTATAA
This sequence comes from uncultured Clostridium sp., assembly GCA_902785295.1. Taxonomy (GTDB): domain Bacteria; phylum Bacillota; class Clostridia; order Clostridiales; family Clostridiaceae; genus Clostridium. The sequence goes on along the minus strand of CACZYK010000027.1, from coordinate 7,865 downwards.
AATTATCATTTACTGATACAATTTCAGCATGTTCTGATGAAACAAAAGCATTATCATATTTTATTGTATTGTCTTCTGCTCTACCTATACTTATTGTAGTATTATTGGGTATAATATACTTTATGAATAGTTGCCTGTCTTTTGTTACTGGCTCAGAGTATAGAAAAAAAATCTCACCTGTATATTCATCTATTATTTTGTATATTTTATGTAATTCAACTTCTAAAACTTTTATCTTTTCATTCTTTATATTTATAGAAAAGTGCTTATTAGATTTTATTATCCATTTATTATTTATTCCTTCTATATTTATAACATTCTTTTTAATATTTTCACTTTCTTTATAAGAAATCCAAAATTGACCAATTACTTTTTTAGGTAACACTAATGTATTAATAGTATTTTTTCTTATTAATGATAATTGCATATATATCCCACCCTCCTATAAACATACTATTTTTTTATTTGAGTAATTATTTCAAATCCTTTGTTATTCTTTTTCTTTTGCTATTTCTTGAGATTTTTTTAATTCATTTATTAAGCATATAACTTTATCTTTATTATTTTTATCTAATTCATCAAATATCTTTTCAAATTCCTTTATTTTTTCATTTTTCATTTATCTTCCCCTACTTATTATGTTTTTATTCAATTTATGAGTTTTTAACTTTTTTTTATTTGTTATATACTATTTTTGTTATCTATATAATACAACATGCCAAAATATTTGTAAATACTATTTTGAGGTTTATTTCTAATTTTCTATTAAAAATTCATTTTTTTAAGTCGATTTTTTAATACACTTAATAAAATCTTTAATTCTACTTATATTAATCCTTAAATTAATTTATCATTTTTCAATGTTTTTATACAAAAAACATATTATAATTTATCATTTTTAAATATTTCATATTTACATTAAAACATTTCAATATAAAATTGAAATATTTTAATTACACTTTTTTTATTTTGGTATTTTCATTTTATTTATTGAAATACCATTTGTTATTTTAAAAATTTTATTTTATAATTTAATAAAATAAAGTTTTTGGAGGAATTTTTTATGGAAAATATAGAGCTTTATGATTTTATAACCTCAAAGTGTAAAGAAAAAAATATATCTGTAGAATCTTTACCAGCAAGAGAGATTTCTCGTACAACATTATATAGGTATATGAAAGGAATAATTCCTAAGTCTAAGTTAGTTAAAGCAGAAAGGTTTTTTTCTACTAATTTGAAGTTAAATGCTTCTGAAAGAAGTACTCTTCATGACCTTCTTTATGTTAAGAAGATGAATAGTTCTGAAGTTAAGGTGATGAAAGAACTTGATAAATATATTTTTAATAATAATATAAAGAAAATTACTAAAAATATAGATTTTTTATATTATTCTGATGATAAATATAATCGTTCAAAGAAGGAAATTTTCGATATTATTTTTTCTGATTGTTCTAATTTTAAGCTTAATGTAAACATAATAGGTTGTTTAGAAAATGAATCTTTAGAATTTTTAACTGAATTTATAGATTTAATCAAGAGTAAAGAAGTTGTAAATAGTATTGAGCATCTTATTAAGTTTACAGAGGAAACTTATGAGAATAATCTTTCTATATTATTAAAGATTCTTTCTTTCTTTGAGCTTAATGACTATAATGCTAAATATAAAGAAGGTTTAAATTCAAATTTCTTTTTAAATAATACTATAATTATTGATAAGGTTTCTTATGATGATAAAAATCATACTTACTATTTAATCACATTTTTAAATAATGATTACCCTCAATTTCTTACATTTGATAATGAGTTTTCTTATAAATATATTGAAAGATGTTATGAGAATTATAGTGCTGATTTTAAAGAGGAGATTGTTAAAAACAGGAATGTTAATATGTTAAGTGACACTTTTTTTTCATTAGAAGCAACTCATGATTCTTATTTAATAAAGCGAAATCCTTGCTTTAATGGAATACCAACAAGTGTTTATGAGAGCTTAAATAAAAGATATTCTAATGAAGAAAAGTTAAGTATTTTAAAGACTATCTTTGATGATGAAAATATTGAAAGCTTTGAGGTAGAATCTACTTTTAATAAATTGATTTTTATACTTAATAAGCGTTTAGAAAGTACATATAAAAATAATTATACTAATGTTTTTTGTAGGGAAGGTCTTTTAGAGTTGGTAAAAACTAAAAAGATTGATGATTTTTTTAAGGAGATACCTGAATTTTCAGATGAAGAAGTTAAAGAAATATTAGAATACATATTAGAGAGGAATTCAAATAATAAAGATTCCTATAAATTATATATAACAAAAGAAAGTATTTTTGAAAATAATTATAATATTGATATTTATAAAGATTCTGGAGTATTAATTACATTTAATCTTTCTAGTGCTTGGAAAGGCCTATGCTCAAATATATTTATAGAAAATACAAAAATTGCAGAACTTTTTATAAAATATATTGAAGAATATATACCTTCAAGGCATTGCTTAAGTAAAGAAGAAACAAATAAATTTTTAAATAATTTGATATTAACTTATTTAAATTAAAAACTTTATTCTATATTCTCTCTTCTTTTTTGATATTTTAAAAAACAAAATTTAATATTGTTAGTTATAAAATAAAAGAAAAAACTTTTTATATTTTTAACAAGTTTTTTAGAATCATCTGATTGGTAAAATTTCTTGATAAAACAAAAACACTTAAAAGAGGGGAAGATTATTATGACAAAGAGAGAAGAATTTGAAGAATTATTTAATAAGTTAAACAATGAAAACAAAAAGCAAACTGTTGAAAAAATACTTAAAGAACTAAATACTAAAGAAAATTTAGAAGGGAAAAATTAAAAAAACTGGAGCTGTTGCATTAATAAATATTTACACAATATATAGTGCTTTGATTATATAGAATATATTATATATTGTGTTTGTAATTTGTACAACAACTCCAGTTTTTTATTTTAATATCTATTTTTTTAAATCAAAGTATAAAAATTTTTTATACTTTTGGCTTTAAGTTAATTCCTTAAAATAGTATATTAATAATTTTAAATTTCAGGTTTTTCTTCTTGAATGTCTAAAAGCTCTTTCATCTTCTTTAAGACATATTCCTGAAACTCTGGCTCAAGCTGTGAAAAAAGATATGATGCATAATCTTTTGTTATTTGAGATGTTGTATTTAAAAACATTTCTCCTTCTCCAGTTTCAAGCCATTTCTTATTTACATTATATAAAGAGCATAAAAGGTTTATAAATGCTTCTTTAGGTTCTACCCTTCCATTTTCTATATTGCTTATAACATCACGACTTACTCCAAGCTTTAAGCCAAATTCCTTTTGAGTTAGTCCTAAAGATTTTCTAACTTGCTGTATACGAGTATACAATTATATATCACCTCATTAATTTTTATAAAACTAGATTACCACTTTCTTTTGTGTCTAACAACACAAAAAAATATTTTTATAACTTTTTTTGTAATATTATGTATATTTATATCACTAAAGAATTACTTATTTTTTAATTTCTATTTTGCTGACATATAAATCCTGCCCAGTAATATGGATTTTCATATATTTTTTCATCTGATTTTTTTAAGCTTAAAACTTTATTCATTGATTCCTTATTTAACTCATTAAGCTTTCTCTTTATTAAACCATTCTCATCATATCCAAAAGAACTTACATAATCCTTTAAAAAAATTTTTACATCCTTTGCAGTAGCATTTTTTAAGTATTCTTTTGATTTTTTTAGTGCTTCTTTTACATTATATTTTCTTAAAAACTCATAGAACTTATTCATAAGAAGAGCTCCTGCAAAATCGTCTACACTCCAAAGAGATGAAATAATATATTTTACTCCTGCAGCCTTAAATGCTTGCCTTATCCCTGCCATTTGATTATAGTTTGTTATCTGACCAATTCCCGAATTGCAACATGATAATACAACTACTTCAACAGAAGAAAAATCAAGCCTACTTATTTCATCAGCTGTTATTATTCCATTTCTATATAGCTTATCCATTCTTTTTGATTCTTTCCAGTTTTCTGCTCCAGCTAATAATAATCCTGATAAATACCAAGCATCATTTGAATATTCATTACTTTGTATTCCATGGGTTGCTATGTGAATTAACCTTATATTCTTTGCTTGTATAATTACACTTTTTAATGCCTTCTTTCCAATATAAGGCTCAACATTTAGTTTTTTTGCAATAAGTTTTGTCTCTATTTCACTAAATGGCAAAGATTTTATCTCTTCATTTATAAAGCTTCTATTATCACCATAATCTATGATATTTTTATAATCATATTCTGGATTTCCAATAATAATAGCTCCATTTCCACATGCTTCATTTGCTCTTATAATTAAATCTCTTCCACTTTCTAAATATGTAATTTCTTTTTCTAAAAGTAATTCAAATGGAATGTCACATAAAAAACTATCTGTTGCGATATAGATTTTGTTTATATTATCAGAGAGTTCTTTTTCCCAAGGTTTTATAAAAGCTTCATATAACATATTTTTTATATTCACTAATGCTTGTGGCTTTACAGTCTTTTTTAGCTTTTTGCTTTGATTCATAAAGATATCTATTCCTTCTAAAAGTTCTTCTGTAATAATAGTTTTGTATTTATTAAGTATATTTTTACCCTCTTTTTTTATTAAACAAAATGTTGTTAAATATTGTTTTCCTGTTAAATCTTTTAGATACCCTTTATGAAGAACATAACTATTAAAATTTTGAATAGAAATAAAATATTCTACTACTATACTATTATCCTCCATAGCATCAAATAAATCTTTTACCTTAAATTCTTCAATAGATATATTATTTTTTTCAAAAGTTTTTGCAAATTTATATTCTAGTTCCTTAATTTCTTTTTTTATTTGTGATGAATCTGTATTTAAATTAAGAAATGCCTTTCTTGTTTCAATTTCTGCAAGTTTATTTTTCTTCTTATTAATTTTATCTGAAAAACTTTTTGATTCTGGATATTTTTTTAAAAATCTATTTCTATATCCCATCATAAATGAAAAAAGATTTTTGTAGTTTAATACCTTTTCATATAATTCTTCATCTGATATATAATCGTCACATATAGAATAATCTATTAAAAATCCTTCTTGAATTCTATCAAGATATTTTGACATACTTTCTTTATTTAAATACTCTACTGCTCTATATAAATATTTTTTCCATAAAGAAACCAGTTTATCACTATAGATTTTACTTTTATCTATATCCCCTATTTCAAAAAACATTGTAGCTAATCTAATAAATACTTCTGCATAAGATGTTGCTTGCCATTCTTTAATTTCATCTAAGTCAATGGTATTTTCTTTATAAAAATTATATAAATAGCTTGTATCTTTAATTGAGTAAAAATATAATATCTTAGTCATATCATAAAGAAGTTTTTCAATTTTATCTAATTTAGAAAAATAATTACTACTTTCTATATTATTTAAATAACTCATAAACTTTTTAGATTCTTCATCTGAAATATTATTATCCTTTATTTTTAGTGTTTTTAAAATTATAGCTCTATAGATCTCTAAAATTAGTTTTTCTTCTTTATTATCATATAAAACTCCTCTATCTAAAGCTTCTTTTAATATCTTTAGTGAATATTGGGAATTTCCTTCTATATCATAAAAATTACTATAATATGAAACTATTCTTTGTACCATATTTTGAGAAATATCAGGATAATCCCCATTTATAATGCTTCTATATAGTATTCTTGCTCTTTCTTTACCTTGTTTCAAATTTCTTTCAACATTATCAATTAAGATAAGATTAGATAGTATATAAATGTCTACATCTTTATTTGGATATTTTCCTATAAACTTTTCTGCTCTTTCAAAATATCCTTTTGCTACTTGTATTTGTCCTCTTGCATAGTAAACTGAACCTAAAAAATGTAATGCTATTTTTTTGTTTGTAATTGGAGAATCTTTAAACTGTTCATCCCATTTACATGTAAGATTAAAATAGGTTTCTGCAATCTCTAGCTTATTTTCATCTATAATATGATTTAAAATAAAATAGCAATTTTTCATTAAGCATATTTCACAATCATCTGGTTTATTATTACTTAGCTGAAAATATTTATAATATAACTTTTCCAGTTCATGAATCCTTTCTACTTCCTTTAAATACAGGTAATGAAAAATATTATATTGATATTCTGCCGTCCAAAGAAACCAATCTTTAACTATATTTTTTTGTTCTTTTAAAATTTCAATACATTTATCAATAAGACTTACAGCTTTACTTGAATCTATCTTTTCCAAATATGAACTTAATTCAAAACAAATATTTATTGTTTCGTAGACTTTTATTTTTTCTATTTCCACTTCATTTTCTAAAAATAAAGCTAAAGCCTTATCAAAATCATCAAAATATAAATAATAATTTATTATATACAAAATATCTATAATTCTTTCTTTTTTTTCATTATAATACTTTCTTAAAGATAAGCTTAAAAAATTTTCTATAATACTATCTGCGTATCTTATACCCTCTTCTTCTCTAAGTCTTCTTGTACTTATTATAGATATAATTCTTATAAATTCTCTATCAATGTTATAAGCTTTATCTTCTATATAAAAATTAGAGATATTTTTTAAGACCAAATATATATTTTTCCCTAAAAAAATCTCTAATAAGAATAAACACTCTAATAAATACTCTGAATTTTCTCCATTCTTTTCCCAAAGCTTTTCTTTTATATGTTTAGAAAATACAGAAAAGTAGTTGTCTATCTCTTCATTATGAGTATTATCATCTTCTTCAGAAAGCTTACATATAGTTTGAAGCATTCTTATACTTAATAAAAATTGCTTATCTTTATTTTTTTTATGTTTTTGTTCATTATAAAATTTTTCTTTATTCTCTTTTGAAATACCATCTGCAACTAATGATAATGTAATAACATAAAAGTCATCTTTAAGCTTTTCATATTTTTTATTTAAGTCCTCCATAAAAATTCCTCCTAAAAAAAGCTTCTCTTTTTTTATTTAACAATTTTTAAAGATTAATCATGAAAATCAAATATATCTTTATTTCTTTCTTTGAATATTTCAAATAATATATTTAATAAAACCTCATCATCTACTGATAAATATTCATCTATTTCATCATCACCTTCTTCTATTTCTAGTATTAATACCTCATCATCTTCCTGCTCAAAATCGTTGTAAGGGAGAAGAACTACATATTCATTATTTTCATATTCAATTAAATCTAATACCTCATATTCTTGTTGTTCTCCATTTTCATCTGTTAAAATTATATATTCATTTTCCATGCAAAACACTCCTTTTTATTCAAATATAATTATCTTAAAGCTTTCAATATTAACCTTTTTAAATACTACCTCATAAACATCTTCTAAAGAATTATATTTAAAATCACTACAAACTTCTTTTTCCCCTATTATTAAAGATGCTTTAAGATTTTCTCCACTAAAAAATTCACTATCTAGTTTTATATAAAGAAGTCTTAAAGAAGGATTATACAAAATCACTGAAAATTCAGATTCATTATTTACAGCAATTAATAATTCATCATCATCTCCTCTAGTTAACTGCTTAGAAGATGGTTTTCCAAATTTCCATTTATCATCCTGTTGGGATTCTTGTATAAAATCAAACTTACTCCCTGATTTATCTTTGTTGCATTTTATTTCTGCCTTTTTATTTTTCAACTTTTTTTCCTCTTTCATAATTTTATACACTTCCTCTACTCATGTGCTTAAACATTAAATAATATATAGATATATTAAAAAACTTTAACAAAATATATTACTCTCTATTCTTCGCCAAGCTCCTCGAATGCTCTACGGCCAGAGGTGACACC
>CACZYK010000026.1 GCA_902785295.1 uncultured Clostridium sp. | reverse complement strand
CTTTAACCCATCAAGGCAATACGATATATTACGCTTTGATGGGTTAATTTTATCATCATAAATTTTAAATTTCTATACATCAATTTTTTTACGCTTACGAATATATGAACAAGGTGAGTTAAAAGGAAAAAGATATCCAGCAAATGTATTTTTACTTAATCCTCCATATTCTGCTGCTGGAAAAGGATTCGTTTTTGTAGAAAAAGCTTTAAGTAGAATGGATAATGGCAGAGCCGTTGTTTTAATACAAGAGAATGCAGGCAGTGGAAGTGGATTGCCTTATACTAAAAGATTATTAAAAAATAATACTCTTGTTGCAAGTATACATATGGCTGATATTTTTAAAGGAAAAGCTGGTGTTCAAACTGCAATATATGTATTTGATATTGGAAAACCACATAATGAAAAACAATTAGTTAAGTTTATTAATTTTTCAAATGATGGATATACAAGACAAAATAGAAAAAAATCAAGTCAAGATGCTAATCTTAGAAATACAAATAATGCAATTGAAAGATATGAAGAAATTGTAAATTTGGTTCTTTATGGAAGGAAATATCTTAAATATTTCACAGAAGAGGAATATATTGAAGATAATATATCTCTTGAAGGAAATGATTGGCTCTTTTCTCAACATTTAAAAATAGAGACAATTCCAAAAGAAAATGATTTTACGGAAGTAATTGATGAATATTTAAGTTGGAAAATGTCTGCAATTATAAGAGGTGATATAGATGGTTAAGTTTAAAAATTTTAAAATTTCAGATGTATTAAATTGGCAACCTCAAATAGAAATAAATCCATTGTCAATAAAAGAATTAACAGTAAAAAATTCAAATAAGTATCCTTTTTATGGACAAGCAATTAATAATAATGGAATTATTTCATATTTAAGTTTAAAAGACGAGGTATTAAATAATAAAGATAGTAAACCAACAATTCTTATTCATTCTAACAATCAAAATATAGTGTATGTGGAGACACCTTTTTACTTAAAAGATGGACATGGTGCAACAAGTGTATTACAATCAGATTTTATTGATGAAAAAATAGCATTATATATAATGGCATGTATAAAAAAGGTAATAAAGAAGAAGTTTACATATAATGAAAAAGCAACTAAGATTGCATTAAAAAATACCATAATTAGTCTACCAATAAGAGACAATGGAGAGATTGATTATAATTATATGAAGAAAATCATAACTAAAATTGAAAATGTTAAAATGAATTTAATTTCAGTTTATCTAAAGAAAAATGGATTAGATACTTGTATATTATCACCAAAAGAACAATATACTATTGAATTGTACAAAAGAGGTAAGGTAGAATATAAAGAATTTAAAATTAAAGAATTTTTTGATATACATCCTACAAAAGCATATAAATATACTAATAAAGTATTATATAAAACAAAGGGGAAAGTTCCGGTATTAGCTAATTCATCTATAAACAATGGAATAGGTGGATATGTAAATTTACCAGCAACAGAAAGAGGTGGAATTATTACATTTAGCGATACAACAAGTGGTGCAAAGACAATTTTTTATCAACCTAATGATTTTATTGGATATTCACATATACAAGGATTATATCCTTATGATACTTCAATTTGGGGAGAAAATACTTTATTATATTTTTTGATTGTATTTAGAAAATCAGCAGATAAACAATTTGATTATTCTATAAAATTTAATAGACAAATAGCAGAAAATTTATTAGTTAAATTACCAGTATTACCAAATGGAAGTGTGGATTTTGATTTTATGGATAATTTTATAAAAGCACAAAAGAAATTATCTATAAAAAATATTGTAAATAATATTAAAGAATTAAATGAAAAAGTTTCATAATTCTTATTTTACTTACAAATAGTTAGGAGCAATGAAATAACCCATAACTAGAAAAAGGATTTTTAACCTGAATCAGGTTAAAAGTCTTTTTTGTTAAATTTGAATAAAGTAAATATTTGTATATAAGTTGTCTGTAGGTCAGATGTGCTTATATTAGATATTAAAGCAGAAATAGATAAGAATTAAATTGAATAGTTATTTTTTTATCTATAGAAAATTATAAAAAATTTAGAGTTTCAAAGTTAGTGATACCAATACTTTTGTAGCTTTTTCTATTATATAATATGTAATTTTATCTATTATTTTTCTATAACATATCTCTATGTATATATATAAAATTATTATAAATTAAATATTAGAGGATGATAATTATATGAATGGAGAGTTACTTTTTGTACATATAATTTTGACTTGTAAGAGAATAATAGTAGACATTATAATGTACACTATATTAGTTTCACAAATATAAAAAATATTGTATAATTATAAATGTAATATAAAGATAAAGTATATAAGGAGTACAAAATGGGAATTATTATGAAAAATAAATCCTTTGGTAGTATAATATCAATATCAGGAATTGAAATAATTATATCAATTGAAGAAGATATCTATAAAAATAAATTAGAACAAAAAGCTACAATAAATAATGAAGTTAAAAAGTTATATGTAGGAACTGTTGGTGATATATTTTTAATAGGAGATCCTGAATTAAAAGATACTGTTCATTATGGAATATTTGAAGAAGTAAAGTTGGTTACTGATGTAAATGATGTTAATAATAGCAAAGCTGTGATTGTTGCTAAAGTCATAGGATATCAAGATAAAACAAGCGAAAAATTATGTTTTAGAAGAGGTATAGGTCATTATCCAAAATTTAATTCAAATTGCTATTTATTATCTTCTCAAGAAAAGAGTGAATTATTTCATATTGATTCTGATAATGGAACTGAAATAGGGACAGCTTCAGGAGTTAATAGCGAAAAGGTAGCAATTGATACTAACAAGTTTTTAAATAAACATTCAGTTATTTTTGGTTCTACTGGTTCTGGAAAGTCTTGTACAGTTGCAAGCATTATTCAAAAGATTTTAAAGCAATGTTTTTATAGCCACATTGTATTTTTTGATTTACATAATGAGTATTCGTCAGCATTTATTAGCAAGGATTTGGAATATAGAGTAAATAAGGTTAGTGGAAATGATTTTAGGCTACCATATTGGTTATTAAACTTTGAAGAGTTTGTATATATTTTTTTAGGAGATAGTAATGAAAGTCATAATTCAGATGGTATCAGAATACTTAAAGAAACAATATTAGAACTAAAAAGGGAAGAGCATCAATTAATTGAAAAAGAAGTAGGTAAAATAGATAAAATTAATATTAATGCTCCATTAAAATATTCTATAGAAAAATTAATAGAGAAATTAAAGGATAAAAATCAAGCAACTATTTGGGCAAGTGATAACACAGAAGCAAGAGATTCTAAAGGAAATTTTATAAGACCACAAGGAAACAAGAATGTAGAAAGAACAGACAAGCCTGGTGAAAACGATAAAGTAAATAAATTAGACTCATATTATGGAAAATGCACACAAATTATTCAGAGGATAGAGAGCATAAAGGAAGATAGAAGGTATAAGTTTTTATTTGGCAATGAGTTTGATAAATCTACTACATTATATACATATTTAGAAGAATTGTTATGTGTAAAGATAAAAGAAGAACAAAAACAAATGAGCATATTAGATTTATCTACGTTACCGTCAGAAATAATACCTGTAATAGTGGGGGTACTATCAAGAGTTTGTCTAGAGTATAAAGTTTGGGATAATAAAATTAGTAAATTACCATTATATTTAATATTTGAAGAATGTCAAAATTATATTCCAAAAGAAAAAAATTCTTTAACAAAATTTTCTATAAATTCAATTTCAAAGATTTCAAAAGAAGGCAGAAAATATGGGATTAGTGAATTATTAATCAGTCAACGACCTTCGGATTTATATGATTCTATTATATCTCAGTGTTCTAATTTTTTTGTATTAAGACTTACAAATCCTAGTGATCAAAATTTTGTAAAAAATGTTATGCCAGATCATCTTAGTTCCTTAACTAATATGATTCCATTTTTTGAAAATGGAGAATGCTTGGTAGTAGGAGAATGTGTAAGAATACCAAGTAAGGTATTAATAGATGAGCCAAACCCAAAACCAAATTCAAATGATATAAATTTTAGAGAACGTTGGAATGAAGAAATACATGATTATTCTGTAAAAAATGTAGTAAATAGATGGTGGGAAATAATAGATGAGTAGATTTATAAATTCTATATATATAAAAAATTATAGGGGGTTTAAAGATGAACAAGAACTTAGTTTGTCTGAAAATGGGCATATTACATTTCTAATTGGATGTAATAATACAGGTAAATCATTAATAACACGTTTATTATCTCTTTTACCTAGAAGTTTAGAGAAAAGTAAAAAAGCGAACAACAATTATAAATTAAGTGAAGTTGATGATACTGATTTTTATATGTTTGATACAAATCAAGAAATTAAAGTATGTTTTGATGTAAATAAAGAATATATAGAAGAAAATAAAAATATTTTTGAAAATAAAGATGAATATATAACATGGATAAAAAAGTTCAAGTTGGTATTGCTTAATATTAATATTATAAAAGTAAATAATACATTTGAGATGGAATTATTTGTATCCGAAAATAAGAATAAAATTAAAGCTGATAGTATAGATGAACTAAAAATTAATTATCAAATGGAAGAGATAGATATTAAAGTTATTAGCAAGGTGTTATATACAGAGATTATAAAAAATATATTGGTATTTGATTCTATTAGATCCTTTGATAGAGTAGGTTATTCTAATAGATTGTCTGGTTCTGAAATCATTGAGTGGTTAAAAACAAGTGGAGATCAAGGTAATAAACAAAGATGTAAACAGAAAGTTTTAGAATGGATAAAAAATGAGTTTAATTTAGAAGCACCTTTGTCGGTTGAATCATCTATCAATAAAAATGAATTGAGTTTTGTATTTGATGGACAATTGAAATTAGATTCATCAGAAGTTGGAACTGGTTATACCATGTTATATATTTTATTAATGGAGATATGTAGAAATAACAAGAGGCTTATAATAATAGATGAGATAGAAAGTCATTTACAACCAGGAATTATAAGAGTATTAATGAATATTATACAAGAGCAAGATAGTATTCAATTTATAGTATCAACTCATTCATCAACTGTTATAGGTGCAGCTAAAGTGAATGATTATATATATAAGTTTTATAAGATTGGTTCAGAATGTAAGTTAGAGGGTTTTTTTAGAACATATGAAAATGGAAGCAAAAGTGCAAAAATTTTAAGAGATGTATATAATAGTTTAGGAATAATGCCAGGAAATGTATTATTAAGCAATTGCGTTGTATGGGTAGAAGGTCCATCAGAAGTTTTTTGGATTAGAGCATGGATTAGAGAATATTTAAAATATTTAAAGAAAAATAACAAGAAATTAAGAATAGTTGAAGGATTACATTATTCTATTTTAATGACTGGTGGTAGTAATATTTCACACTTATCTTTTGAAGAAGAGGAAATGGAAATTAGTTCAATAGAGGAAGATTATTTATTAAAAGTATTAAAAGTAAATCCAAATCCATTCGTTATCATTGATTCAGATAATATGAAAAAGGGAAATGAGAAATATAATCGAATGATTAGAATTGCGAAGGAATTGAATTCACAAAATAAACTAAATGATAAGCTAAAAGACAAAGTTTTAAGTGTGGAAGATATAGAAGATAAAATATATAAAATACCGAATTTTTGGATTATGGAAGGAAAGGAATTGGAAAATTATTGCCATCCTGATTTACTAAAGAGATTTTATACAAATAGAGCTGAGCAAAAAGCATCTAAAATTAAAGGAGTAGATACTTGTACAGATTGGAATGTATTTAGCAAAAAAGAAGGAGTAGGAGAAATTTTAGCATCAAGAGGAATAACCAATGTAGATAAAGCTAGTGGTACGATTAAGCATAAAGATGAATTGGCTAGATATGTGTACAATAACTTAACAATAGAACACTTTGAAAAAGAAATAGATGGTATGGAAAAACCAGATGAAGATATGTTGAAAAATTTAATTAATAGTTTACAAAAATTAATCGACTATATAGTAACTATCAATGACTTGTAATATTAAAAATATTTGAAATTAATTTTGTATAATTATCTTAGAATCTAAAAGATTAAATTAAAAGGACTATTTAGAGGAAGAAGATTAGAAAAGTTATGTGAAAATTTTATGTGAGTTTTCAAATATGATATTTCAAGTAAAACTTTTTTAGTTTAATTATATTTTTTAATGTTAACTAATATAATTTATTAATGTATAATAATACTTAATATGAATAAGTTCTAAAGTAAGTAGAATGAACAAGGTAAAAAATAATTATGCTAAAAAAGTGTATCTTGAGTTTTTTTATTTATACATTTACTATAAAATATTAGATTTTTATGACATATATGATTAAGGATATCTTGTTAGACATATTAAATCATGATAATTAATAAAAAATAGTTTTCAAAGATGTCATTATTGAATAAATATATTATATGTATCAATAATAAGGAAAAATATATGAGATTTTTATCAAGGTTATTTAAAAAGAATTTTATAAAGGAATATAACAGAGAAGCTGATGATAGTTATATTGAAAGGGTTACTAAAATTGTAAATGATAATGGATATTCTAGTACAACTAGTTTTCTTATATATGTAGAGCTTGATAACTTTAGGGTAAATGTATTTAAAGGTAGTATTGGAAAGTGGATTTTTGAAAAAAGCTTTCTTTGTACAATAGGAAAAGCAAGTACGCCTACTCCTAAGGGTACTTTTAAAGTTGGAGTAAAGGGTTTATATTTTGGAGAGAATAAGGGCTATAGGTGTTGGTATTATACTTCTTTTAAAGGAAATTATCTTTTCCATAGCATAATTTATAATCTTGATGGTTCTGTAAGAGATGGAAGGTTAGGTATGGCGTTATCAGATGGATGTATTAGATTAACAAAGGTAAATGCAAAATGGATATGGGATAATATTCCTGTAAATTCTAAAGTGATAATCAAATAAAAACAAAAGAGTAAATATATTATTAGTCTGACAAGTTATAAATTTAAAGAATAATATAATTTCTTAATCATATAAAAGCCAAGGGTTCTAGATTCCTTGGCTTTTATTATTTTGGAAAACGATTAATTGTAAACTATAAAAATAATGATGGTTGACAATAAACTTATTAGCAATTATAATTTTTACTAAGGGTGGTAATAATATGATAGAATTTGGAATTTCTTTGTCAAAGCTTAATAAAGATAGCTTTCAGGGAGCATATATTGGGAAAATTAAATATGAAATTTATTGTAAAGAAAAAGATGGAGAGTATTTTTCATACATAGAAAAGGAAAATAAAAATTTAGTGATAATTGTAATAGAAAAGAAGTTTAAAGAAAAACTTTTAGAAAAGCTAAATATTTATTTGGTTAAGAAAAGAAATAATAATTTATGTGTAGAGGATTTTGTTAAGGAAAATATGGATATTAATTTAGAAAAAAATATTTCCTTTTGGAGGAAAATAAGCAAAGAGGAAGTTTATAAATTTAGCAAATTAACTGGGGATGAAAATTATATACATTTAACAAATAAGCCTGTTGTTCAGGGAATGTTTCTTTTAAATGAAATAATAAAGGAGATTGGTAATTTTAAAGAATTAGAAATTAAATTTATCAATCCTATATTTGCTGATGAAGAAATATTTTTACAAAAAAGTGAAGAAAGTATTTTGGCTTATAGCAACAATAAATTATGCGTTAAAATAATATTTAAATAAAAAGGGGTTTAAACAATGAAAACAAAAGATTTAACAAAAATTTCATTATGTGTGGCATTATTATGTATTTCATCATATATAATTATTCCACTACCATTTTCTTTAGCAAGCATTACAGCTCAAACTATTGTTATCAATTTAATTGGATTAATAATGCTTCCAAAAGAAGCTTTTATTACAATGTTTGTTTATATACTTTTAGGTGCTTGTGGACTTCCAGTATTCTCAGGAGGAACAGGTGGTTTTGGAAAACTTTTTGGTCCTACAGGAGGATATATTTTAGGTTATTTAATAGCTGCTGTGGTTATAAGTATTTTAAAGGGAAAAGAGGTAAATATAAAAAGATACCTTTTAATTACAATGGCAGTTGGAATTCCTATAATTTATTTATGTGGATTAACAACAATGAAAATATATATGAAAGGAAATTTAATTCAATTATTAACAGCAAGTGTATTTCCGTTTATACCAGGGGATATATTAAAATGTATTTTAGGTTCATATATAGCTGTAGCTTTAAATAAAAGATTATCTTTAGTTAAAGCTTAAAATAAAGCCATAAGGAGAAAATAATGGATGAAGTTTATATTTTAGGTGGATTAAGAAGCTATATAGGTATTGAAAATGGAGTATATAAAAATACTTTACCAGAGGATTTAGGTGCAGAGGTTTTAAAGTCCTTGATTTATAAATATAACATTAAAAATATTGATGAGATAATTTGTGGAAATACTATAGGAACAGGTGGAAACATTACAAGGCTTATGGCTTTAAAAGCAGGAATTTCAGAAGAAGTTCCTGCTTTTACTGTAGATGTGCAGTGTGCTTCAGCAAGTAAAGCCATTGAAATAGCTTATAATAAAATAAAATGTAATGAAGCAGATATAATTATTGCAGGTGGGTTTGAAAGCTCTTCAATGAAACCTTCAAGAATATATAATAACAAAGATTACAGAAGTAGTATCAATGAAGGAAAATATAATGTAGCACAATTTTCACCAGAGGAGTTTGGGGAAGATACAACTTTTAAATTTGGTGAAAGAGTTGTAGAGGAAGAAAATATTACTGAAGAAGAATTAAATTATTGGAGTATAAAAAGTCATAAAAGAGCATTTGAAAGTAAAGATATATTAAAAGATATAGTTGTATCAGTTAATGGAAGCAGAAGAGATGAAGGTATAAGAAAAAATATGAGTGAAAGGCTTTTAAATAGACTCCCTAAAATAATAAGGGATGGAAAAACAAATGTTGGGAATATATCATTAACTAATGATGGAGCAGCCTTTTTAATTTTATGTTCAAAAAAATACTTAAAAGTGAATAATTTAAAATCAGAATATAAAATAAAAGCAGTAAAAACTATAGGAATTAATCCTTTAGTAAGTCCTAAAGGAGCTTTAAAGGCATGTGATAAGCTTTTAGAAAAGGAAAATTTATCTTATGAGGATATTTCAGCTTTTGAATTTAATGAAGCATTTGCAGCTATTGATGTTATGTTTCAAAGAAAAAATCCTTCTCTTATAGATAGATACAATATATTTGGAGGAGCATTAGCTTATGGACATCCTTATGGAGCTTCTGGAGCAATAATAATGTTACATTTATTAAAAGCATTAGAAAAGCTTAATGGAAAATATGGAATAACATCTATTGCTGCCTCAGGAGGTATAAGTATAGCTATTTTAATTGAAAGAGGATGATAAAAATGAATTATTTTGATTTATTAGTAAAAGAAGATAAAATAGCTTTAATTTTAGATAATAAAAGCTATTCATATAATAAACTATTTAATGATGCATTAGATTTAAGTAATAAAATAGAAACATCAAAAAAGGAGATTATAGCAATATATAGTGATGACATATACTTTCAGCTTATAAGTTTTTTTTCAGCAAATAGATGTGGAAATGTACCAGTAATATTTCATCCTAATCTTTCAAAAGAAAGTATAGATGAAATAATGGAGAAAAATAATATAAATTATTTGCTATGTAAAAATGAAGAAGATATAAAATTTGAAAAGGTTAATAATTTTAAAAATGTAATAGAAAATGAAAAAATATGTGTGGGAGTTTTGACATCTGGTTCAACTGGAATACCTAAAGTACTTTTTAGAACTTATGAAAGTTGGGCAGAATTTTTCCCTATACAAAATGAAGTATTTAATATAAATTCTCACTCTAAAGTGTTTTTTAATGGGTCATTAAGCTTTACAGGAAATTTAAATAGCATATTAGGAGTTATTTATGCAAAGGGAACTTTAATTTCTGTATCAGGATTTAATCCAAGAAAGTGGCTAAAAGCATTAGAAGAGTTTAAAGTTACTAATATTTATTTAGTACCAGCAAAATTAAAGGCATTAGTTCAAGTAATTGATAGTCCTTTATTATTTGTAAAAAATATTTTCACAGGTTCACAACAGTTATTTGGAGATTTATCAGAAAAATTAAGATTTAGTTTTAAAAATGCAGAAATAATTATTTATTATGGAGCAAGTGAGTTAAATTATATTACATATACTAACATAGAAACTTTAAAGAAAAAGCCTTTAAGCTTAGGAAAAGCTTTTAAAGATGTTAATGTTTTTATAAAGGATGGATATATTTATATAGATACCAAATATCATGTAGAAGGAATGAAAAGTCCTTGTACAGTATATGATGTGGGATATATAGATGAAGATGGAGATTTAATTTTTCAAGGAAGAAAAAATGATGTGATTAATAAAGGTGGTATAAAAATAAGCACTTTAAAAATTGAAAATGAAATAAAAAAGATAAAAGAAATAAAAAATGCAGTTGTAGATACATATGAAGATGAAAATAAAGGAAAAGAGATTATAGCTTATATAGTTCTTAATGATGAAATATCTAAAGCTGAGATAAAATCTAAATTAAATGAGAGGCTCATGAATAGTGAAATACCTAAAAAAATAATTTTTTTAGATGAAATTCCTTTAAATGATTCTGGAAAAGTAAATAAGAAGCTATTAAAAAATAAAGCCAATGCTTAAGGGGAGTAAGCATTGGCTTTTTTAAATGGGGGATAAATATCTATTTTCAGTAATTACATTAATTTTTGGGGGATGTGAATTACTTTATGCTTTTATTATAAGAGAGAACTGTGGCAAATATGTGTCAAAATAAAAAGAGTAGAATAAATTTATTAAACTTTATTATTAGCTTAGCAAGTAATATTATTTCCTAATAATATAAAAAATAAATATAGAAAGTATTGACAAAAAAATATAATAGAATTATTATGATAATATCAATATGATAATATTATTAAGAGAGTAAGTTTAGAGGTATTAAAATGAAATATTCAGTAAGTATATTAAAGGATAAATTTAATAAAAAGGAAAAAATGAAATATATTTTTTTCTATGGACACACACCTTCTCAAGATGGAAGTATAACAAAAGCTTGTTTCAGCCAATGGTGGCAAAGTAAGTACAATATATGATGGCAGAAAAAGCAAGATTATTTAAAGATAAAGAAATAGAAGAAAAAATAATGGAATGTAAATATCCTAAAAAGATAAAAGCATTAGGGAGAGAAGTGAAAAATTTTAATCAGGATATATGGAATGACAATAAGTATGATATTGTTTTAAGAGGAAATTATGAAAAGTTTTCTCAAAATGAAGAATTAAAGAATTTTTTAATAAATACTAAAGATAGAATTTTAGTAGAAGCTAGTACTTATGATTCTGTATGGGGAATAAAAATGTCATATAAGGATGAGTATATAGAAAATCCATTTTATTGGAAAGGAGAAAATTTATTAGGCTTTGCTTTAATGGAAGTTAGAGACAAGCTTATTGAAATAATAAAATAGTTAAGGAGTAGGTGAAGGTTTATGAAAAGAGAAGATAGAATAATTTTAGCTGAAAATACAGTAGAATGTACAAAAAAAGGGGAATACCCTTATAAAGGTGAGATAAAAAAATTAAGAATTCCTAAAAAACCAGAATGTATTGAAGATATGGTTATAAAAGAAAAGCTAAATCAAGATAAATGGTTTTGTGTTAAGGACAACATAGAAAAAATAGGCGTTACTGATTTTATAGAAAGTTATGGAACTAAAAACCCTGAAAAAACAATGGCAGTATTAAATTTTGCATCTGCTAAAAATCCTGGAGGAGGCTTTTTAAGAGGAACAGTAGCTCAAGAAGAGTGTATTTCTTATGTTTCTACTTTATATTTTTCTCAAATAAAGGCAATGGATTTTTATTATGGATATAATAGATTAGAACATAATCCTTTATATAGTAATAGAATAATTTATTCTCCAGACATTCAAGTTTTTAAGAAGTTTCCTAATGGAGAAACATTAGAAGAACCTATAAATTGTTCTATAATAACTTCACCAGCTCCTAATGCAGGAGTTGCTAGAAGTAGAGGAATTAAGGAATGTGAAATTGAAAAAGTTATGAAAGAAAGAATATATAAAATAGTTTCTTTAATAGCAGAAAAAAATCCAGATTGTGCAGTTTTAGGAGCTTATGGATGTGGAGTTTTTAGAAATAATAGAGAATTTGTTTTACAAACTTTTGAAGATGCAATTAATGATATAATTCCAGCTAATAGCATAGATATAGTTTTTGCAATAATATAAGTTTAAATTTTTGTTAAAGCCTTGTTTTATCGTGAAATTTCATTATAATGATATGGAATGAATGAAAGGTGTAGGTGATAAAAGTTGGAGGATAACAAAAATTTTTACAAGATGGTGTTTGCATTAGTTGTTCCAATAGCTTTACAAAATTTAATTAATGTTGGAGTAACTTCAGCAGATGTAATTATGCTTGGAAAAGTAAGTGAAACTGTTTTATCAGCCTCTTCTCTTGGAAATCAAGTTCAATTTATAATGAGTTTGATTTTCTTTGGGTTGACTTCAGGGGCAGCAGTTCTTACAGCTCAATATTGGGGAAAGAAGGATACAAAGACAATTGAAAAGGTCTTAGGGATAGCACTAAGATTTTCTTTAACTGTTGCAGTCATATTTACAACAGTAACATTTATATTTCCAAAGCAGATAATGATGATTTTTTCATCAGAGCAGGATGTTATTTTAGAAGGAATTAAATATTTAAGGATAGTATGCTTTTCATATATATTTTCCTCAATAACTATGATTTATTTAAATATTATGAGAAGTGTTGAAAAAGTTGTAATATCAACAGTGGTATATTTTATTTCTTTAGTGGTAAATGTTATTTTAAATTATATTTTTATATTTGGAAAATTTGGTTTACCTGCTTTAGGAATACAAGGAGCGGCATTATCAACAGTAATAGCAAGAATCATTGAACTTGTTATTACAGGAATTTATGCACATAAATATAATGATATAATTAAATTTAGATTTAAAAATTTTATAAAATTAGATTCAGCTTTACTTAAAGATTTTATAAAATTTTCAATACCAGTAACTATAAATGAAATGATGTGGGGCTTAGGGACTTCTGCAAATGCAGCTATACTTGGGCAACTTGGAAGTCAAGCAGCAGCTGCAAGTTCTGTAGTTCAAGTAACTAGGCAACTAGCAACTGTGGTAACTTTTGGAGTGGCAACAGCAGCCTCTATAGTTATTGGAAAGTCTATTGGTGAAAATAAAATTAAAGAAGCAAAAATATATGGAAAAAAATTTGTGAAATTAAGTTTAATTACTGGACTTATGGGTTCAATTGTAGTTTTAATTGTAAGACCAATTGCAATGAACAATTTAACTCTTTCACCTTTGGCAGTTTCTTATCTTAGTAGTATGATGTTTGTTATGTCTTATTTTGTCTTATGTCAAGCATATAACACTACAATGATTGTTGGAATATTTAGGGCAGGTGGAGATACTAAATTTGGACTATTTATTGATGTAACAACAATGTGGGGTTGCTCAATACTTTTAAGTGCATTAGCAGCATTTGTATTTAAATGGAGTGTGCCAATAGTTTATATTATACTAATGAGTGATGAAATCATAAAAATACCACTATGTACAATAAGATTTAAAACTTATAAATGGCTTAATAACATAACAAGATAAAATGAATAAAACCACTACATGGGGAATGTAGTGGTTTTATTTACTATCTGGGGGATAGTTTAATATTTTATAAGGGATAATAATATTTATGTTTAACTACTTAACAAGGTTAATTATAAAGTAGTAATGTGACAGTTTTATGTCAAAATGAAAAATTAATAAGTAATTTTATTAGTTTCTTCTATATAGCCATCAAAAAATATTTTTCTAAGCTTATGTATATTCTTTGCATCAATTTCATCTTCAATTTTTAAAAAAGAAATATATATAGCTTCCATGCTACAGCCTCTGCTACGAGCGTCTAATGTATTTCCATGAGTTTGACATATGCGAAGTTTAGGAAGTATGATATTATTATTTTTAAGAAGATTATTTACAAAGTTTATATCTTTATTAGAGCCCCATTCAGTCATTATACCAGTAAAAAAGTTAATTCTTTTATTTAAATAAACTCCAACAAAAATGTAAGTTTTTTCTCTAAGGGAGTTATCTTTTAAGTGTATGTGATGAAGCATAGTATCAACAACCATGACATTAGTATTATAATTTTCATAAAAGATTTCTGCTACGTCTTCAAAGTTAATTTCATTTACCCAAGGATATTCAGTCATATTACCTTTAATAATATCAATTTTATCAAGAATTCCTTCTAGTTCATCTTTATTTTCCAACATATAAAGTGCAAGATATTTACTTAGTAGTGTCATAAAAATCAACTCCTCTTTTGTAAATAATATTAAATTTTAATATGAAAATAAAAAATATTTATATATTAATTATATCATGAAGTATTGAGGTTAGGTTAATATTATGAAATAATAGAAGTTAAGAAAGTATTTATAAAAAGGGGATAAACAATGGATAAGATAGCAGTATTAGGACCTGCAGGAACTTTTAGTGATGCAGCAGCAGAGGTGTACATAAAAGAAAAAGGTGAAAGAAAAAAAGATTTTTTTGACACAATAGATGATGTTTTTTATTCAATAGGAGATACACATAGTTTAGGCATTGTACCAATAGAAAATACATTAGCAGGTTTTGTACAAAGAACATTAGATTTGCTTTTAGAAAGAGATGTATATATAATAGGACAACTTTCTATACCAGTACAATTTTCTTTGGTGTATAATGTAGAAAAACTTCAAGATATAAAAAAGCTTTATGTACAATTTAAGTCTAAGGAACAATGTAGAAACATTATTAAAAAAATGACTAATGCAGGAATTGTAATTACAGAAAGCAATATGGAATCATTAAATAAGTTTAAGGAGGGGGAAAAAGGAGCAGCAGCAATTATTCCAAGATATATATATGACTCTTCAGAGCATGAATTTGGAATAAGAAATGTAACAGACTCAGAAAATAATAGAACTAGATTTATATTATTATCTTCTGATAAAAATGATATAAAACTAAATTCTGATAAGGATATAAATGTATCAATTTATGTAACAAATGCAGAAAATGAACCAGGTGTACTTTATGATTTATTAAAAGAATTTGCTATAAACAATATAAATTTAGTATCAATAATATCAAGACCTACAAAAAAAGAACTTGGAAAATATAATTTTTTTATTGAAATAAGTGGAAAGGTAGAGGATAAGGAAAAGATATTAAATACGTTAAAATTAATAAGAAAAAATCATGTGATAAAAATATTGGGATTTTATCAATAAAGGATGATGAATAAATGAATGATTATATGTATGAAATAAGAAAGAAAAAAAGAAAAAGAGAAAGAAGGAGAAAGATAACTTCTTTTATAAAAGAAATGGGAAGTACAGTAGTAATAGCAGTTATTATATCTGCTATTATATTACATTTTTTTAGCGTAGTAGTAGTAGATGGACATTCTATGGATTCAACATTATATGATAATGAAAAGCTTCTTCTTTTTCAACAAGCATATTCAGAAAAGCATATTCCTGAAAGAGGAGATATTATAGTAA
Organism: uncultured Clostridium sp.; assembly: GCA_902785295.1. Classification (GTDB taxonomy): domain Bacteria; phylum Bacillota; class Clostridia; order Clostridiales; family Clostridiaceae; genus Clostridium. The sequence continues at coordinate 19,352 of CACZYK010000026.1, read as the reverse complement.
TAAAGAAGAAAGTAAAAGATGGAGATTATATAATAAAAAGAGTTATTGGACAAGGTGGAGATAAAATAGAGATTAAAAATAACAAAGTCTATCTTAATGATGAAGTTTTAGATGAACCTTATATAAATGAACCAATGAACAAAAATGAGGATATAAGAATAACAGTGCCAAAAGGATATTTATTTGTTATGGGAGATAATAGAAATAATAGTTTAGATAGTAGAAGCAATGAAATAGGTCTTATAAATGTAGAGAAAGAAGTTGTTGGAAAAGCAATATTTAGTCTATCTTCATTTTCAAGAATATATTAATAGAATAATTGATTGAACTTTTTATTTTTGATATACTAGAAATAATGATTTTAGAAAAGATTTGAAGAGAGGTAATGATTTTGAGTAATAAAATAAAACCATCAATTTTGCCAGGATTTATGGAACTTTTACCAAAGGAACAATTAATATTTAATGATATAGTAAATAAAGTTACTAATGTTTATTCACAAAATGGATTCCTTCCAATGGATACTCCAATAATAGAAAAAGCTTCTGTCCTTCTTGCAAAATCTGCAGGGGAAACAGAAAAGCAAGTTTATAGCTTTAAAAAAGGAGATAAGGATTTAGCCTTAAGATTTGATTTAACAGTACCTTTTGCAAGATTTGTAGCACAATATTATAATGATTTAACTTTCCCATTTAAAAGATATCAAATAGGAAAGGTTTATAGAGGAGAAAGAAATCAAAGAGGAAGATATAGAGAATTTTATCAATGTGATGTTGATGTAGTTGGAAATGGAAAACTTGATATAAAAAATGATGCTTTAGTTGTATCTACAGTTTATAAAGCTTTAAAGAGTATTGGTCTTGGAAAGTTTAAAATTCAAATGAGTAATAGAAAGATACTTAAAGGAATACTTCAAGAATTAAATGTAGAAAATGATGTTGAGGTAATGATTTTAATAGATAAGTATGACAAAATAGGAAAAGAAAAATTCACAGAAGATTTAATTGAGATTGTGGGAGAAGAAAAGAGCAACTTTATTAATAAGGTTATGGAATTTTCAGGTGATAATGAATCAATAATAGCTGAACTTAAAGCTTTAACTATTGAAAATGAGCTTTATAAAAAAGGTGTAGCTGAGCTTGAAGAAGTTATAAAATATTTAGCTCTTTTTGGAGTAGATAAAAACTTCTTTAAAATTGATTTAAAGATAATAAGAGGTCTTGATTATTACACAGGAACTGTATTTGAAACTCTTATTGAAGGACATGAAGAATTTGGTTCAATATCATCTGGTGGAAGATATGATAATTTAGCACAAAACTACACTGACAATGTTTTACCAGGAGTTGGTATGTCTATAGGACTTACAAGATTATTCTTTGTACTTGGTGAAATAGGATTTTTAGAAAACTATAAATTAGAGGATAATGAAAAATATTTAATTGTTCCAATAGGAGATACATTTGAATTTTCAATGGAAGTTTTAGCTAAGCTTCAACAAAGTGGAAAAACAGCTGAGGTTTATTTAGAAAATGATAAAATAAAGAAAAAGATGAATTTTGCTAATAAACTTAATATGACTAAGGTTATACTAATTGGTGAAGATGAAGCAGAAGCTAGAGAAGTAACAATTAAAGATATGGAAAGTGGAGAGCAAAGTAAAATTAAATTTGAAGAGCTTTAAAGTATAGTAAAAAAACAAGTAGGATAATTTCTTACTTGTTTTTTTCTATATAAAAATATATACTTTTTTTATTAAATATAGCTTGATAAATTAAATAACAAATTTAGTTAGTCTATTATTTAAAGGTATATGAGAGGTGGAATATGAGAATTTCTAGTGTTAAGGTAGATATTTCTAATGAAGATATATTGAGTATAATTGAAGAATTTTTAAATGTAGAAGGTCTCAAAATAACTGAGCTAACTGTAGAGCAAAATATAATAATAAAAGGAACATATGAAAATAAAATAAAAATAAATTTTGAAGGAATATTAGAAATTACTGAAGTTAAGGAAAAGAAACTTGTTTTAAGACTTGGTAAGGTTAAAGTGTCCAAGCTTATGGTATTTAGACCAATAAGAAGCTTTATATTAAAGAAGGGTTTTAAATTTATAAATTTAGATGGTCTTTTTTCTGATAGAGATAAAATAGTAATTGATTTAGAAAGACTCTTAAAAGATATTAATTTTGTTGATTTTAATATTTCTGATGTATATATAAAAGGAAATATGGTTAAAGTTGAAATTGAGGACATAAAATTTTCTATGAAAGGAGAGCTTATAAAGACTTTAGAAAAAGAGGAAAATAAAGAAGAGGTAAAAGAAGATATACAAATAAATAAAATAGAAGGAGCATATAACAAAGGAAGAAATGTTATTAAAGAAAAACTTCCTCAAAAGGTAAAAGGAATATCTGATTATCTTTTTATTGTTCCAGACTTAATCACATTAATTTATAGACTTTTAAAAGATAATAGAGTATCAATAAAAACCAAATTAACTGTTTCAGCCTCATTAGCATATACATGTTTTCCAAGTGATTTAATACCAGATAAAATACCTTTTATAGGTAAAATTGATGATATTGCAGTTTTATTTTTTGCATTAGATAGAATTGCTAAAGATGTTCCATCTAATGTTATATTGGAAAATTGGGCAGGAAATGATGATTTAATAGAAATTTTAAAAGTAGGAATAGATTATGTTAAAGATATTTTTGGAGTTAAAAATGTAGAAAAACTTTATGATATTGTAGAAGAAATGTCAACATTATAAAAAGTGTAAATTATTACTTTGCTTTAGCTATAAGTAATAATTCACACTTTCTAACTTAAAGGAGAGAAAAGAGAATTATGGCAAAATTTTATGCAATAAAAGAAGGATATGATTCAAACAGTGAAGAAAAAATAGAAAATGTTATTGTTAAGACATGGGATGAGTGTTTAAAATATGTAAAAGGAGTAAAGGGAGCAAAATATAAAAGTTTTAAAACTTTAAAAGAAGCAGAAGATTTTTTAAATAATTCTACTGATGGCTTAAAAAAATCTGATAAAACTTATCCAGATAATTGTCTTCATATATATGTAGATGGAAGTTATAGCATAGATACAGAAGAATATTCTTATGGAGTTGTAGCTGTAAAAAATGAAGTTGTTTTATATATAGAAAATGGCAAAGGAAAAAGTTCTTCTTCTAAAAATATAAGACAAATAGCAGGAGAGCTTAAAGGAGCTATTAAGGGAGTAGAATATGCACTTAAAACTGGAAGAAAAAAGATTGTAATATTTCATGATTATATGGGTGTATGCTATCATGCTACAGGTTATTGGGCAAGAAAAGAAGAATCTTCAAAAAAATATTATGATAAAATGCAGGAATTTATGAAAAATGGTATGGAAATAATATTTGTTAAGGTAGATAGCCATACAGGAGATTTATTTAATGAACTTGTAGATGAAAAATGTAAGGAAGTATTAGATATAGAATCAGATAAGGTTGTAGAAAAATGGTTAAAGAATAAAAAAATTAAAGTTATATCAAAAGAAGTAAAAGATCAAATAGTTTCAATTGCACCAAATGGAGAAAAAAATATAGAAATAGTATAAAATATTTTTTATTGCACATAATATACTTGAAAAGAATTTTAAATTTGAAGAGGTGTATATTTATGTGTAAATATCCTTGCTGTTTAGTTGGAGGAATGGTCTTAGGTGTTGCATTAGGTATGATGATATTTCCACAGCTTGATAGAAGAACTCAAAGAAGTATGAAAAAAGCTGGAAATAGGGTATTAGATATGGCAGAAGATACATTTATGGGTATGAAAAGCATGAGATAACAAAAGAAGAATGCTGTAAAGTCTAAAAACAAAAGACATTACAGCATTTTAATTTGTGAAAATTTTAAATTATTAATAAATTAAAAAGAATTTTTTCTTATAATAATTAAAAAATATATAATAATAATGGTATAAAATATAAATTAATTGATAAAATTTACTATAAATCGTGAATTTTGTTGTTTCTTTTATTTAAAATTATGTTATAATTAAAATAAATATTTTTATAAAATTTATAAGAAAGAAGCGTGAAATATGGAAATTCTATCATTAGGAGAAAAAATAAAAAGAAAAAGAAAAGAACTGAAAATGACTTTAAAAGACTTAGCAAAGGATAGAATTACTCCAGGGCAAATAAGTCTAGTGGAGTCTGGTAGGTCTAATCCTTCAATGGATTTACTTGAATATTTAGCTAATAGTTTAAATACTACAGTAGAGTATTTAATGGAATCAGAAGAAAGCCAGGCTGAAAAAATTTGTACTTATTATGAACAATTAGCTGAGTCATACATAATTAGTGGAGAATATGAAAAAAGCGAAGTTTACATAGATGAAGCATTAAAATATACTGAGAAATATAACTTAGAGTATAAAAAGGCAAAATGTTATTTCTTAAGAGCAGAAATTAATATGAATAAAGAAGAATTTGCAATAGCACAACAATTACTAATGTCTGCCAATGTAATATTTATAAAAAATAATAAATATGAAGAAATAATAAAAAGTTTTTTAAATTTAGCTAAAATTACATTACATCTTAAAGCATATCATTCTGCAAGCAGTTATTTAAAGCAAGCAGATAAAGTTTATACTGATAACAACATTGGAAATGATTTCTTACTAGGAGAAATCTATTATAATATGGCAAAAGTATCATTTACAATAGAGCAAGTAGAAGAATCTAAAAAATATGCAAACTTAGCTAAAGATAAATTTAATGAAATTCAAAACAAAAAACAATATGCAAGTAGCCTTATTTCTTTATCAGATGAATATAATAGAAAAGATGATTCAGTAAATGCTATAAAATATTCTACAAAAGCCTTAGAAGTTTATAAAGAAATTGAAAAATCAAATACCATTTCAAGTATAGAAAATACTTTAGGAAAGCTATTTTATGATTTTAATGAAGTTGATGAAGCATTTAAACATTTTGAAATATCTAAAGAAATACGAGTAAGAAATAATGATGATGAGTTAGTAGATACATTAATAAATTTGTGTAAAAATTATATTAAGATTAAAGATTTACCTAAGTGTAAAGAAACACTTGAAGAAATAGATTTAAGATTAGATAGAAACAATATAAAAAGTATCATAGAAGTTAATTTACTTAAGCATAGGGTACTTACAATTGAAGAAAAATCAGAAGAAGCCAAGGATGTTCTAGTTAGCACTTACAATATGGCAAAAGAATTTAATTTAAATGAAGAAGCAAGTAATTTGGCAATTGCTATAGCAAAATTCTATTTAGATAAAAAAGAAGATGATTTGGCTAAAAAGTATTTGGATGAAGGTGTAGAAATTTTTAGAAAGATGGGAATCTTACAAAACTAAAGTTGTTAGGGGAAATGTTATGGAAATATTATCTACAGGAGAAAAAATAAAAAGGTCTAGAATATATAAAGGAATAACTTTAAAAGAACTTTGTGGAAATAAAATATCAATATCAAAAATGAGTTGTATTGAAAACGGTAAAGTTAAGGCAGATAAAGAGATAATCCAATATATAGCAGATAAAATGGGTATTGATTTTAAATATTTAATACAAGATGTTTATGAACAAATAGAGGATAATATAGAGAAGATAAAATCAAATATAGGAAAAAACAAAGAAGATTTTGAAGAGAATATAGAATATAATTTAAGTTATGCAAATCATTATGAATATTATGATTTATCTTTTCAGCTTGTACATATATTATTTGAATACTATTTAAATGATAAAAAGTATGAAAAAATTCAATTGATAATATCTCAATATTATGATTTATACCAAAAAACTAACACAGAAGAAAATATCATTATTTACTTTAGAGATATGGCTCAATATTTGTTCCAAAACAATGAATATTTAGAAACTATAACTTATTACAATAAGCTTAGAGAAATCTTAAAAAATAATGGAATAAAAGATAAAAATTCTTACTCTAATATAGCCTATGATGAAGCTATATGTTATAGTAAAATTTCTAAGGAAGAAAAGGCTTATGAATTATTGCAAGAGGCTGTAACATATGCTAATGAGGTTGAGGATAAAATTCAAAGAGGAAGAATATATCATCAATATGCTTTATCTTGTATTGTTTTAGGAAAGTCAGAAGTAGAAGAATATATAGAAAAGGCTTATCAATGTAATAAGGAAAATGATGTGTTAGTATCATTATCAAAAGGTGATTATGGTGAAGCATATTTTAAAGCTGGCGAAAATATAATAGCAGTAAATGAAATAATGGATGGAATTAGTATATTTCCAAAGAAAAATAAAGAAGATTATGTTAGATTCTTAAATAGGTGTATAAAGATATTCTTAGATAATTCTGAGATTGATAAAGCCTATGAATTAGTTGATGAAGTTTTAAATATGGCGATAGAAACTAATAAAATAGAATTAGTAGAAAGAGCTTACTACTTAAAAGGAATAGTACTTCAGAAAGATGGTAACTATAGAGGAGCAGAGCTTTATATGAATTTATCTTTAGATTCACTTCTTAAATATGGTTCAAAGGAAGAAAGAAGAAAACGATATATGGAAATGGGAAATATGTATTATAATTTAGGAGAATTTAAGGAATCAATAAAGTATTTTTCATTAGATATGGAAAAAGATAATACTATATAAAAATTTAGTTAAAGAAAAGATTGAATATATTGTTTTGTCATGACTTGGAGCAAAAAGGGAAGAGAAGCAAAATAATATATTCAATCTTTTCTTTTTATTCTATAGGAAATTATATATTTTGAAAAGTATGGATAACTTGCTAAGTTAATAATTAATACTTTTTTATTGGAGTTATAAGAATCAAAGTGGCACCATATCCATTAAGTTTAGTTATAATATTTAATATTGGGCTTTTCTTTGAATATCTAAATTCAATTCTTGGAAAAGATGCTTTAGATAAAATCTCTCTTTCTTCTTTACTTAATCTATCTGGACTCCCCATAGAAATCCAATAGTTATAGGAAGAACCTATTTTTTCATTTATTTCATATATGGTAATTTTTGAATCCATATTTATATTCCTTAAATTAAGGGATACTTTTTTTACTGAAGCTTTTGATAAAAAAACTTTATTTGATGAATAGTTTGATTTTAAAATATTATCTATAATGGTGTTATAATTGTATAAAAGTATAGAATATCCATCTTCATTTTTAGTTATAATATATCCATCATCTTTAGAAATTATGGTGCCATTAAGCTTACTTAAAAGGTAGTATGCATAATAAGACGGTTTTCTTATATTCATATCATTTACTAAACCAGGGGCACCAATAAAAACTTCATTATTTAATCTAGGTTCTTTTTCTATGACATCAAAGGCTTTTAAAAAACTTAAATCTTCATTTGTGAAAAGTTCTTTATGAATTATATAAGGAATCATATAAGAGGTATCATAAATTGGATTAAGCTCTCTATTTTGAACAAATTCCTTATCTAAAATAGAATGACCAAGCTCTTTTTCTATAAAGTCTTTTAAAGGTGTTTTAATTTCTTCTGAAAGAGAAGAAGATATTTGAAACATTATATCATCAAGATAGTCATATTCTAAGTCTGAAAAATATGAAAAAAAGCTTTTTAATGCACTTTTATAATCATCAAGCGTAAATTCTACATTATCTAAAACAATTAAAGGAATAATATATTGATAGCTTAAAAATTCTAAAACTGATTTACTTCTATTCCAGTTAAAGAATGGACCATGCTTAAAAACTCCCATATCACTATGAAATAAGTTTTCTAATCTTCCATAGGTAAAACCTATTTCTTTTTGAATTTCTTCAAGAATATCCTTATTATCTTCTATTAATAAATCAAAAGCATCTCCAAGTGTTATAATTTCTCTAAAATCTTCAGTATAATTTCCTAAAGATGATGACATATCAGCATCAATACTCCAAAGTTTATTTTCATAATTAAATCTTTCGTAATTTTCTAAGTATGAAGATAAAAGAGGAATAGAATCTTTTAAATGATATTCAGTTATAGACTTTAATTTATTTAAGGTTTTATCATCAACTTTATTTTTTCTTCTAAATTGAAGAGGAGTAAGATGGTAATAATTTTTAAAGTGCTTATTTAAGTATCTTGTATGAGAAAAGCCTACTTCCTCTGAAATTTCAGTTAAACTCATATTTGAATCTAATAAAAGTTTCATAGCTTCTTCAACTCTTGTTAAATTAAGAAGGTCAGTAAAACTATAACCAGTAGCATTTTTAAAATCATGAGATAAATAATCTGGGCTTAAAAACTCTTTTTTAGCTATATCCTGAAGGGTAATATTGTTATTATAATTATTAAATATATATTTTGAAATTCTATGATATCTATCAAACTGTTCTGCACTTAAATCATTTTCTCCAGATATTAAATAGTGAAAATTATTTATAATATGGAAAAGAAGCTTTATAAGAATAGATTCAATTTCCTCATCATAATCCTCTTGTTTTTGAACCATTTCACAAAGTATCTCAGCAAGAAGCGTCTTTAAAACCAAGTATTCCTCACTTTCTTGAGAGCCTTCTTTAGAAGTATTGGTATAAAAGAAAATATTATCAATATCTTTATAATATTTTTCAAGAAAAGAAGAATCTATATGAAAAATAAGAACAAAATTATCCTCACTTGAATATATCCTATGACTTTCATTAACATTTATAATCTCAATTTCATTTTCAAAAATAGAATAATTATCCGTATCAATAGAAATATTCACCATACCCCTAAGAACATAAATTATCTCAACAGAATTATGCCAATGAAGAGGATATTCCCTCACAGAAGCATACGTTATTTTAACAGGAATATTAGAATTATAAACTATATGTTCCTTCCTCATTTCACCCGTTGCCAATAATCTATAAATATTTATAAATCTTGTTTCATTCCCTGTTCTACGAGTTCAATTTTGAAAACTATAAATAGCAATCTACTTTTGTTTGCTGTAACTCTCCGAGGGCTTAAATTCGGATACAACGCATCCTACATATATAGGTTTTCTTTTTAGTTGAAACTTCCTATATTACTTTGTTTTGCTTGGTTTTCGCACCTCAACGAAATGAGGTTTATATTAACACTAACACCCCCAAGATTCTACTCTATGACTACATCACTTTCGCAATGTATGGGATTCACAATAGTTAATCTTATTATACCATAAAACAAGTTAAGTTAAACATTTATATTTTTATAGAACTAACAACTCCCTCCTTTTTTAACATATTTTTATAGTATTTTGCAGATTATTTTTTACAGTAAATTCCTCCCAAAAATCTTAATTAATTATATTATAATATAAAGATTACTGCTAATAATATAAATAATCTTGCTTCATAAAATATTAGTTTCCTTATTTTATGAAGGCGTGACTTGGAGCCTGTCGGCGGAACGACTGAATAACATAAGGAAACTAATATTTTTGAATCAAGTTTAATTTATCAGATTTATTTGTTTTGAATATGTAAGTCCATTTGAGGATAAGGAATATTAATATTCTCTTCATCAAATTTAATTTTTGCTTGTTCAATTAGGTAAAAGTACACATTCCAATAATCACTTGTTTTTGTCCATACTCTTACAGCAATATTTACAGAGCTATCTCCATGTTCACATATATTTATGAATGGTTCTGGATTTTTTAATATTAAATCACAACTATCAATTATATTAGATAAAACTCTTTTAACATGAAGAATATCATCTTCATATCCAACTCCAAAAACTAAATCTACTCTTCTTGTATCTTTAGAAGAATAATTTACAATAGTGCTATTTGAAAGAGCACCATTTGGAATCATAATAGCTTTATTATCAGGAGTTATAAGATGAGTATAGAACAATTCAATTTTTTCAACAGTACCACTGTGGCTTGAAGATTCAATATAATCTCCAATTTGAAAAGGTCTCATGACAAGAATTATAACACCACCAGCAAAATTAGATAAGCTTCCTTGTAGTGCTAAACCAATAGCAAAACCAGCAGAAGCTAGTAAAGCAGCAAGTCCAGTAATTTCAAAACCAACATAACCTAGGACACATATTATTAAAAGTGCTTTAAGTGCTAACTCTAAAAAAGCACCTAAAAATGAGTGAAGAGTAGAATCTATTTCTTTTCTACTTGAAAAGCTATTAAATATTTTCATTAATTTCTTTATAACTTTCCATCCTATTCCTAAAATTATTAATCCAATTAGTATTTTTACGCCATTACTCATGGCCCAGTCTAGTAGTTTGTCTGCTATTTTTTCTATTGAAGATAAAGAAACTTCAGAAGAAGTAGCAGTTTCTAAAGATACTTCCATAATGAATTCCTCCTTTTGTTAAAATAACTATTATATTATATAAAGAAAGACAAAAAAGTACAATAGGAAATTATTTACATTGAATATAAATAATATGATTACAATAGAAAAAAATATTTTAAATATTCAAAAAAAATTTTAAAAAATTTTAAACTTTACTTTGACTTTCTTTGACTTTAGTGTTATTATATAAACATAGAAGAAATTAATATCCAGGAGGGATAAATATGAATGTAGAAAAAATGACATTAAGAGTTCAACAAGCTTTAAATGATGCAAATTCAACTGCTGTAAGATATAATCATCAGCAAATAGAAGTAATACATCTTTTCTCCGCTTTAGTAGAACAAGAAGATGGACTTATTCCAAATATCTTTACTAAAATGGGTATTGATGTTAAAGCATTAAAAAATTCAATAAATACAAAATTAAAATCTATGCCAACAGTTTCAGGTAGTGGAGTTGATGGTGGTGGAGTTTATATAACAAGACAAGTAGAAAGTGTTTTAGTTAAAGCAGAAGAAATATCAACACAATTTAAAGATTCATATATAAGTGTAGAGCATTTAATGCTTGCAATTATTGATGTTGATAAAAATGGTCCAACAGGAGCTATACTAAAGAATTATGGAATTAATAAAGATAAATTTATGAAAGTATTAGGAGAGGTTCGTGGAAATCAAAGAGTAGATACTCAAGACCCAGAAGGAACTTATGATGCTCTTGCTAAATATGGTACAAATTTAGTTGACTTAGCTAAAAAACATAAACTTGACCCTGTAATAGGAAGAGATGAAGAAATAAGAAGAACTGTAAGAATTCTTTCAAGAAGAACAAAAAATAACCCAGTTTTAATTGGTGAACCTGGTGTTGGTAAAACTGCAATTGTTGAGGGATTAGCTGAAAGAATTGTAAAAGGTGATGTTCCAGAAGGATTAAAAGATAAAATAATATTCTCTCTTGATATGGGTTCATTAATAGCTGGTGCAAAATATAGAGGTGAATTTGAAGAGAGATTAAAAGCTGTTTTAAAAGAAGTTCAAAGCAGTGAAGGAAAGATAATATTATTTATAGATGAAATTCACACAATAGTTGGTGCTGGTAAAACTGATGGTGCAATGGACGCAGGAAACTTAATAAAGCCACTTCTTGCAAGAGGAGAATTACACTGCATAGGTGCTACAACATTTGATGAATACAGACAATATATTGAAAAAGATAAGGCATTAGAGAGAAGATTCCAACCAGTTATTGTTGATGAGCCAACAGTAGAGGACACTATCTCTATTTTAAGAGGATTAAAAGAAAAATTTGAAATACATCATGGAATAAGAATTCATGATTCTGCTATAGTTGCAGCAGCAAAGCTTTCTGATAGATATATTCAAGATAGATTTCTTCCAGATAAAGCAATTGATTTAATAGATGAAGCTGGTGCTATGATAAGGTCTGAGATAGATTCTCTTCCAACAGAACTTGATACAATAAGAAGAAAGATTTTCCAATTAGAAATTGAAAAAGAAGCTCTAGAAAAAGAAAAAGATGATGGCTCAGTTGAAAGACTTAAAGACCTAGAAAAAGAACTTGCAGAATTAAAAGATAAAAATGATGAAATGACTGCTAAATATGAAAAAGAAAAAGAACATATTTCATCAATTAAAGAATTAAAGACAAAACTTGATGAAGCAAGAGGAAAATTAGAAAAATATGAAAGAGAATATGATTATAATAAAGTAGCTGAAGTAAGATATTCTGAAATTCCTAAAATTGAAGAAGAAATAAAGCAAAAGGAAAAAGAGGTAAAAGATAACTATGAAGGTGCTCTTCTTAAAGAAGAAGTAACTGAAGAAGAAATTTCTCAAGTTTTATCTAAGTGGACTGGTATACCAGTAGCTAATCTTCTTGAGAGCGAAAGAGAAAAATTATTAAGACTAGATGATGAACTTGAAAAGAGAGTAATTGGTCAAGAAACTGCAATAAAAGCAGTATCAAATGCTATCTTAAGAGCAAGAGCAGGTCTTAAAGATGAAAACAAGCCAATAGGTTCATTTATATTCTTAGGACCAACTGGTGTTGGTAAAACTGAACTTGCAAAAACATTAGCAAGAACAATGTTTGATAGTGAAGATGCTATGATAAGAATTGATATGTCTGAATATATGGAGAAGCATGCCGTATCTAGATTAGTTGGAGCGCCTCCAGGATATGTAGGATATGAACAAGGTGGTCAATTAACTGAGGCTGTAAGAAGAAAACCATATAGTGTTATTCTTTTTGATGAAATTGAAAAGGCTCATGAAGATGTATTTAATATGTTCCTTCAAATATTAGATGATGGAAGATTAACAGATAATAAAGGTAAAACAGTAGACTTTAAAAATACAATAATCATAATGACTTCTAATATAGGTTCTCAATATCTTTTAAATGAAAATGGAGAAACTATAAGTGAAGAGTCTAAAAAACAAGTTATGAATACTTTAAAGATGAAATTTAAACCTGAATTCTTAAATAGAGTAGATGACATTATAATGTTTAAGCCATTAACAGAGGAAGGAATTAAGAAGATTATAGATATATTCTTAGGAGAATTAAAAGAAAGATTAAAAGATAAGAACATAAATATTGAGGTTACTGAAAATGCAAAGACAATACTTGCAAGAGAAGGATATGACCCAGTTTATGGTGCAAGACCTCTTAAGAGATATATTCAAAATACATTAGAAAATAACTTAGCAAGAAGAATAATTAAAGGTGATATTCATTATGGTTCAACAGCTGTAATAGATGGACAAAATGATGAAATAATTATTACAACTAAATAGAAAAATAAGACTTTTATTAGGCTTTTTATCTTCTAAAAAAGTTTGACTTACTTTGTTAACTGTAAAGAATTTAATAATTCTTACTTATATAGCTAACAAAGTAGTCTTGCTTCCCTAAGATAAGAAGCCTAATATTTTTATTTAAAAAAGACATACATATAAATTCTTATAAAAGCAGAAGATATATTTGAAAATATATTATTTAGGAGGTAAAATTTTATGGAATATATAACTGCTTTTAATAATTATGTAGTAGCTCAGCCAAATGGAGATTTAATAGGTTTTAAGGAATTATCTGATGCAAGAAGTTTTATAAGTACCTATAATCTTAATAATATACTTGAAAATTCTCCAATTGCTGAAAATGCAGAAAAGTTTTTTGATTTATATCAAGAAAAGGACCAACAAGATTTAGGAATAATAACAGGGGTTGATGAAGGAGAATGTAAAATATATGATTTAGAAGATTTTATTGAAAAAGTAAGGGAGACAGATTTCTTTCAAAGTGAAAAGGATGAAATAATATCTGAATTATTAAAAGAAGATATTAAACTAAATATTTATGATTATGGAATAGATAATATTTTAACTGATGTTAAAATGGAATGGACAGTATAAAAAGGGGAAGGTAATGACAAATGTCATTACCTTTTTACTGTCTTACTTCATATTTTGTTCGTATTGTTCTACCATTCTTTTAACCATTTCTCCTCCAACGCTTCCACATTGTTTTGAAGATAGGTTTCCATTGTAATCAGTAAAAGGAACTCCCATTTCACTAGCTACCTCATTTTTAAATTTGGCTAAACCATTTTTTGCTTCTGGAACTGCTTTTTGTTGTGACATAATAAATTCCTCCTCTACTAAATAAATATTTTTTTTGCTAAGTAAATTTGCTTTGCAAAAATTATTTTGTTAAGCTAATTTGCTTTGCACTATTATTATGTGCAGAAGATTTTTTTATAAACTAGAATCTTTATGGGAAACGAGGATTAATATTCCAGAGGTTGTGTATAAAAATAAAATTAAATTTAAATTAAAAATAATATAAAAGTATGGTATAATATATGAAAACATTTACTGAAACATTTTATTAAGGAGTAATTATATGATGGATATTACATTATACACAACTATAGGACGAGATAGAGACATTGCACAGGTAATAGCAGATACATTTTCTCAAGTCCTTAAAAAAGCAGAATTAGGTTCAAATGGAGATAATAAAAGGCTTTTAATAACTTTTAAAGATGACACAACCATGGAGTTTTTTATTAATATGGAAAAGTCATTTATTGAGGAACATTTACAATCTATGATAAATTTTTATTCTCAAGATACTATGGAAGATAAAAACCTTCAAGAACAAATATTAAAGCAAATAGCAATATTTAATTGTTGTATAGGATGTCGTTTTACTCCAAATAGCATAGAAAAACGTACAAACTTTATTGTAAGTTCAATGTTTATTGTAGCTCAAAAGCTTAATGGATTTTTATTTATGCCAGATAATTGTCTTTATGATGGAAAAGGAAAAATGCTTATTTCTCCTACAGGAAAAAGTGAATTTACAGAATACTTTCCAATAGCAAATTCAGACATTTTAGATAGAGATGTAGAGGAAAAGGAATGTGATATAGAAAGAAGAGAAAAATCTATAGAAAAACTAAAAGAAAAAAATATTCCATTTATTCCTAAATTAAAAAGCTCAATTATGGAAGAAGAAGCAATATTAAGAAAGCCAGATGAAATAGCAAAGCGTTTATCAGCTCTTTTTGGTGTATGCATTTTTTCAGAGGTTATGTGTAGTAGGCACAATATTAAAGATGCTAGAAAATTTTATGATATGGTAGATAAAATTTATCATATAAAGCCATATCTATCTCCAGAAGAGAAAAAATATGTGGAAAGTGAAAATCCACCAGAATGGGTATGTATAGATAAATCTTGGAGATATGAATGTTGTAATGTGCTTTTATGGGCTTTAGGGTATGTAGACTTACCTTATCCAGATAAAATATGTGATGTGGAGAAAATTGCAAAAATAATGTGGACAATGGATGATGTAGATGAGCTTGTAAAAAAGAGTAAGCCTAGAAGAAAAAAAGAAATACTTGATGAAGCTAATTTAATTCTTCGTTATGATTGGGCTTGCGTAGAAGCAAGAATTAAAAAAGAAGAAATGCCAGCAGGTTTAAATGAAGGGGTTGTAAAGGAAAGACACTATGCACTAAATTGGCTTATAGGTGTTAATAATAGAGCATCCTGGGACAATGTTACTATAAATACTTAAAATTCATAAAAAATATTTAATAAATCTCCTTAAAAGACTTATAATATAAATAAAATATTATTTTAAGGAGATAAGCCTATGAAATTAATTGATATTAAAAAAGAAACTAGCAATAAATTCTTGAATTTGTATACTTTAAAATTAATAAATAAAGTAGGAAAGAGAAAGGATTATTATGTAGCAAGTAGAAGAGAAAAAGATGAACTAGCTTGTGTAACTAAAGACCACAAAAGAGCTGATGGAATATTAATACTTCCAGTAACTAAGAATGGAGAAATTGTAGCAATAAAACAATATAGACCAGCTATAGGAGATAATGTTTTTGAATTACCAGCAGGACTTATAGAAAAAGGAGAAAATATAGAAGAAGCTGCTTATAGAGAGCTTTATGAAGAAACAGGACTTAAAGGGTTATCTTGTGAAGTAATTCTTAAACCAAGTTATGTTTCAGGTGGAATGACTGATGAAAGCATTGTAACAGTTAAAGTTTTAGTAGAAGGAACAACTACAAATGAACATGCAGAAGATGATGAAGAAATAGAAATATTTAAATTTAAAAAAGAAGAAATAAACAATCTTGTGAAAAATGAAAATGTTGGAGCAAGAGATGCTTTAGTGATGATGTTATTTGCAAGTGGAGGTTGTTAAATAGAAAAAAATTGTTTTCAACATATAAACACTTGTGTTTTAAAGACGAACATGATATTATACTAATTGTGATTAAAAGATAATTAATTTATAATATAAATAAATTTCGGGGTGATTTGATGAAATTTCAAAGTACAAGAGGATTAGAACAAGGGGTGGCTTCAGCAGAGGCAATTTTAAGAGGAATTGCAAAGGATGGAGGATTATATGTTCCAGAAAGTTTTCCAAATCTTTATGATTCTTTAAAAAAAGAAAAAGGATTATCTTATGAAGAATTAGCTTTTAAGGTAATAAAAGAATATTTTACAGATATTGATGAAAATGACTTAATGAGTGCTATAAATGATGCATACAATAACCGTTTTGATGTAAAAGTAGAAAAAGGATTTTTAGAATTATATCATGGTCCAACATGTGCATTTAAAGATGCTGCATTATTATTCCTTCCTCAAATAATGAAGAGAGCAAGAAAGAAACTAGGAGTAAATGATGAAGTGGTTATTTTAACAGCAACTTCTGGAGATACAGGAAAAGCAGCTCTTGAAGGATTTAAAGATGTTGAAGGATTTAAAGTAGTTGTATACTATCCAAAGAATGGAGTAAGTGCTATTCAAGAAAGACAAATGGCTACTCAAGAAGGTAAAAATGTTAAAGTATTTGGAATAAATGGAAACTTTGATAATGCTCAAACTGGAGTAAAAGAAATTTTTGGAGATGAAGAATTTAAAGCAGAATTAGCTAAGGATGGAATAAGATTATCTTCTGCAAATTCTATCAACATAGGAAGATTAGTTCCTCAAATAGTTTATTATTTCTATGGATACTTTAAGCTAGTTGAACAAGGAGTAATAAAAGAAGGAGAAGAAATAAATGTTGTAGTACCAACAGGAAACTTTGGTAATATATTAGCTTCTCACTATGCTAAGGAAATGGGACTTCCAATACATAAATTTATATGTGCTTCAAATGAAAATAAGGTATTAACTGATTTCTTCCAAACAGGAACTTATGATAAGAGAAGAGAATTAGTTTTAACTGAATCACCATCTATGGATATATTAGTATCTTCAAATCTTGAAAGATTATTATTTGAAGCTTGTGGAAGAAATGGAGAAGAAGTAAAGAGCCTTATGGAATCATTAAACAATGGTGGAGTATATAAGGTTTCTGAAAAAATAGCTTCTTTCATGAATGAATTCTATGGAAACTATGCAAATATTGATGAAGTATATGCAGAAATAAAAGAAATGTACACTAAAGAAGGATACCTAATGGATACTCATACTGGAGTAGCAAAGGTAGTTTATAACAAGTATAAGAAAGAAACTGGGGATGACAGAAAGGTTCTTATTGCATCAACAGCAAGTCCATACAAATTCCCAAGAAGTATATGTAAGGCTTTAGGTATTAATGTTGAAAATCTTAATGACTTTGAAGTTGTTAAAGAATTAAATAAAGAAACAAATGTTGAAATTCCTAAAAACTTAAGAGATTTAGATAAAAAAGAAATTCTTCATAATGAAGTTTGGGATAAAGATGACATGAAAAAAGCCCTATTATCTTATTTAAAATAGAAGGTGTAGAGATGATAAAAGTAAGAGTACCAGCTACATCTGCAAATATGGGACCAGGATTTGATTCTCTTGGAATAGCAGTAAGCTTATATAATTATTTTGGATTTAGAGAAACTGAAGGGGGCTTAAGTTTCTCTGGATTTCCAGAAGAATTTTGCAATGAAGATAATATAGTATATGAATCTATGATGAAATGTTTTGAAAAGGCTGGATATACTCCAAAGGGCTTGGAAATATGTAGCCTAGAACAAAATATACCTATAGCAAGAGGGTTAGGAAGTAGCTCTAGCTGTATAGTTGGGGGACTAGTTGGAGCTAATGAAATCATGGGCAATGTTTTTACAAAGGATGAATTATTTCAGATGGCTGTTGAAATAGAAGGACATCCAGATAATGTGGCACCAGCTATGTTTGGGGGAATGGTTGTGTCTATTATGGATGAAGGAGTAAGCTATCATGATATAGTAAAGGTAAAGGAAGGTATTAAGTTTGTTCCAATGATACCAGACTTTAAATTATCTACTAAGGAAGCAAGAGCTGTGCTTCCAAATGAGATTTCAATTAAAGATGGGGTTTATAATGTAGGAAGAGTTGCGTTAATGGTTACGGCATTAAGTAATGGAAGTTATGACTTACTAAAGTTTGCATGTAAGGATGCATTCCATGAAAATTATAGAAGTAAGCTTATAAAAGGTTTTGATGAAGTTAAGAAAGAGGCATATAGAGTGGGGGCTCTAGCAACTTATCTTAGTGGTGCAGGCCCTACAATAATGGCGATTATTTCAGAAAAAGAAGAAAATTTTAAAACTAATATAGAAAAGTTTTTAAAAGAAGAATCATTTAATTGGGCAGTTCATGAATTGTCAATAGATACACAGGGGGCATCTATAATCAAGGGAGAAAAGTAATGAGCGGAAATTATTATCTTATTGATAAAAGAGTTTTACCAGATGTATACGAAAAAGTAGTAAATGCTAAAAAACTTTTAAGAGAAGGAAAGGTTAAAGAAGTTACAGAGGCTACTAAAATGGTTGGCATAAGTAGAAGTGTTTATTATAAATATAAAGATTTTATATTTGAATTTTCTGAAAGTCAAAAGGGGCGAAAAGCAACCTTTAGTTTGAAGATAATTGATGGAAAGGGCGTTTTATCAAATATCTTAAATTATATTTCTTCTAAAGGAGGAAGCATACTTACAATAAATCAAGGTATCCCTTTAACATGTCTACATTAGAAGGGGATATAAAAACTCTTCTTCAAGATTTATCTAAGATTGATAAAATGGAGAAGGTAGAATTTATAGCAATGGAGTAATAAAATAAAAGAGGGCTTTTAAATATAGAAAAATCGGGAGTTTTTTAACTCTCGATTTTTTTAATATCAAAAAATATACTAAATATAAAATTAAGTTACAATATAAACTAAAATTTGACAATAATATAATTGAGAACTAAAATATTAATATAAAAAAATTTTACAAAAAAATAACACAAATTTTACAATAATATAGTAGTTAAAAATTAAAAATAAACTTAAAATTAAAAAGGAACGTTTGGAGGGATAGAAATGATATATGGAATAATTGACGTAGGTTCAAATACTATAAGATTATCAATATATAAATATGAGAATAATAAGGTTATTCTTCT
>CACZYK010000025.1 GCA_902785295.1 uncultured Clostridium sp. | reverse complement strand
TAGCTTTTCCAAAGAATTTAACAAACCTATTAAGAATCCTTGAATTATTAAAATTTAAATATGATAATCCTACTAAAAACTCAAGAAGGTAGTTGCCAATTTCATAGGATTTAGTTGCATTTATAATAAACTTTAACTCTCCATCTTCAAAATCTCTATCACTTTTTATAAAGTCTACTATTTTTTTCACAAAATCCTCTGGAAGTTTTTTATCATACATATTTCCTATAGAATCTAACATAGATTCTTCAAGGTATGCTAAGATATTTTTATAAAAATCATCATCATCTTTAGAAACTTCTAGCTCATTAGAATTTTTCAAAGCACAATATACTGAAATTATAGTAACTGCTGCATTAGCAAATATATCATCATTGCTTCTTAAATTTTCTATTACTTTTTTAGCTTCCTTTGGCTCATTTTTACATAATTTATATACATCATAAAGTAAATGACTATATAAATAATTCATTTCATAAGCATTTGCCTCTAAATACATAGAGTATACCTTGTATTTTTCTACCCCAGCATCTATAAATTCATTAGCTGTATTTAAATTAAATGAGTAATAATTTCTTCTAAGTACAACATTTGCACTTTCTCTTCCCATTTCATATAAAGCATTTACATATTTTTTTAAGTATTCCTTATCTTTATGTCTTATTATTGAATCCATTGCTTGAATTGACTTTCCTCTTTTATGAATTTTTGAAAAGTCTATCTTAGGAAGCTTAGCTAAAAATTCCTTTTCATCAATTTCATCATTTAAATATTCATCAAGTTCATCTATTATATTTTGAGAAACATTAAGTTCCTCAAAAGCATCAGTAATTCTATTTAATAAATGTTCTTTTAAATTCATAAATTCTCACCCCTATTTTTTCCTCTTTTATATAATACCACTATGCGAACATATGTTCAAGGCTATTTTTTTAAATTATTTATAGCTTTATTAACTTCAAGTTTTCTTCTGCAAAGCATTAAATATTTATTAATTCTAAAATATTCTTCTATTGTTTTCTCATATTCAAAATCAAAATTGTGTCTTTTTTTATCTAAGGTTTCTTTTAAATTATTTAACATTTCTGAACAGGTTTTCATTCCATAGCTTTCACTTAAAGCTCCTAATCTTCCAAGTTCCTTTATAGTGAAATCATGAACTGCATTAAAACCACTAGATAATAAATCTTCCATTATATTATCTATATCATCTATTAATGCTAATATCTCTTCCAAATTCTTCACCCCTTTTAAGTTAAATTACATACTTCAAAGTCTTTATAATATGCAATTGGATAAAATGTAAGTTCTCCTTCACTTATAAATACCCTTCCAAAAAATAAAGGTGGAGTTTTTTTGCTTAATCTTTCTAATACCTTTATCATTGATTTTGTTTTGCTTGAAAATTGAACTTTTATGTTTATAATGTTTTCTTCATCATCATATATAGGAAGAGTAAGTGTTTGATTTATTTTATCAAAAGAACATTCTCCAAACTCTTTTCCATTTAAAAATACTGCATCTATACTTTCATTATTGTAAGAGTTTAGCTTTTTTTCTATAAGAGTCTTCCAATTATTAAATGAATAATCTTGCATTTCTAAATCTGATAAATTACTTTTTCCTATTACCATACCCTTAGTTTCACTACTTGAAGATAATCTATTTTGAGAGTTTATTTTACCACGAACTAGCTTAAAGTTAATTCTACTTAATTCCTCAACTTTGCAATTAAGACCCCATGGTGCATAAGCATTTGTTCTTCTATAATAATTGTTAGAAGGAGCATTATCATAAAATATAGGCATTGCATTTGTATAAGTAAACCATTTTCTTCTCTTATTTTCATAAAAATAATAGGTTGTCCCCTCATAACCAGATTTACTTATCCAATTTTCACTTGCAACTCCGTAAAGCTCTATAATTGGTATTTCATAATAGGAGCTTTTAAATTCACCTATAAGTTCTGTAAGTTTAGATAAGTCTGTTGTATTTTCTAAAACAAAAGTATTTGTATATACATTTGTTAATTTTCTTAAAAGCTTTTTCTTTGTAAAGGATGCATTTTTACTAAAATAAAGTGATATTTCCTTTGATATGTCTCTTAAATTTTTTTCAAAATTAGGGAGGTCATAGTTATGGCACATAACAGCCATATTATTAATTTTATCTAATGTGCTTTGAGAGCATCTTGCAAGACCTGTTATCATTATTTCTTCAATACATTTTCTTATTTCAAATGATGCTTTTTTTATTGTTTCTTCATCCACAAACTTAATTTTCTTTTCATAGGCTTTTAAATCATCTAAAGTTATGCAACCCTTTTCTAGTTTGTAAAGAATAAGTGCCTCTGCTTTGTGCCTACATAGTTCTTTGCTTTTACAACTACATACTGAATTTTCTATATCGTCTAAAAGCTTTACTGTACACTCTTCTTCTCCAAAGTCAACCTTTATTATTGACCCTTCTGTTAATTCATACTTAACTCCAAAAGATATTCTCTTTATTATATCTCCAAAGCTTTTATCTCCTATTTGCTTTTTTATTTCCTCTAAAGGATATTCTATAAGTTTTGAGAAGTCATTTTTTATCTCCTTTTCATCACCATTATTATTACTATCTTCACCAAAGATTTCATTTTTGTGATTTATTAAGTATAAATAGCTCATAACAACATGTTTACATATACTTCTTGAAGGGCAACTACACTTATAATTTTTAATTTCGTCCCCTATGTTGCATACAATATCATCAATTTTAAATTCAATATTATCATCATTTATTGAGTATTCTATAGAAGAGGCCTTTTCTAAGTCCTTTTTACTTCTATTTAATATTCCTTTATTACTTATTCCAATAATATAATCATCATCCATTGTGGAAACTAAATTTTTAAGTTTTTCTAAGAAATTATTTTTGCTATCCATTCTGATAACCCTCCTGGTGTCATTGCTCCAACCTCAGCTCCAAGAGAAGCCATCTTTTGAGCCGCATTTTTATCATAACTAGGGGTTGCTTCCATATCTAAGGCTGTTAAAACTATAAGCTTTGCTCCTGATTCTATTATAGACTTAGCTGTGGCATACATATTTCCATAGCCATATCCCTCATATAAATCTGTTACTAAAATAACCATAGTTCTATGAGGATTTTCTATTAAAGTTTCACAATATTGAAGTGCTTTTGTAATGTTTGTTCCTCCACCAAGCTGAACACTCATAAGAGTTGTTACTGGGTCATCTATATATCCGCTTAAATCCACAACTTCTGTATCAAATATAACTAAATTTGTTTTAAGCATTGGAAGTTTTGAAAAAATTCCTGCCATAATTGCACTATGTATTACAGAGTCAAGCATAGAACCACTTTCATCTACTGCTATTATTACATTCCAAGGATTATATTTTTTTACTCTATCATTAAAATAAACCTTATCTACAACAAGCCTATTTTCCTCTGTGTCAAAATTCTTTAAATTTGCTTTTATTGTTCTTTTATAATCAATATTTCTTGAAGATTTTATAAGGCTTGATTTATTTTTATTTACCCTTCCAACAATAGCTTTTTTTACATCATTTTCAAGTTTTTTAGTTATATCATCAGCTACCTTTTTTACTATTTGCTTAGCAGTCTCTAAAATCTCTCCCTTCATTAAATGCTTCATTTGAAGAATATTTTTTAGAAGTTCTTTATTAGGCTCTAGCTTTTCTAAAACCTCTTTATCTGTTAATAATTCTGTAAGCTCATATTTATCTAAAGCATGTTTTTCTAATATTTCTACTGTTTCTTTTGGAAAGACCTCTCTAATTTTTGTTATCCATGATGGTACTGTAAGATTAGAAGGGTCAAGGCTTCCACCCCTTTCTCTTCTTACTCCATCCTCTTCACCATATTCTCTTGAATATAAATAATCTAAAAGTACATCCATATCCATATAATTTAAAGAGGAAGCCTCTTCTTTAAATCCTATTTGATTATCTGAATATTTTCCCAAGATAAGCCTCCATTTATTTAAATTAGAAGCATCCATTATAATAAGCCCTCCTCTTTCATAAATTCTGATATATTTTTGTCTAACTCTTCTCCTAATGAAACTACATTTGGTGATATTCCTTTTAAGCTATCAAATTTTCTTTTGCTTATTCCATACATCTTAGAAACATTTTCTCCAATTTCATCTATTTCTCTTGGAGTAAAATAGCTAAAGGCAAGTCTTAATTCTGGTATAACTCTCATAAATTCCTCTTCTGATACATCATTAACAAGCTTGTCCACAGATTTTAAGAGTGAATCATCTATAAAAACAACATCCCTTGCTGTTGAAAATAATCCATTTAAAAATCCTGGAACCTTCATTATCTTTTCCTTTGTCCCTAAGATATATCCTTCGGCAGCTACCTTTATTTCTTCTATTTCAGCCTCATTAAGACCATATAAAATTCCAAGTGCTGCTCCTTCAATACTAGGGTTACCTTCCCTAAATCTTAGTAAAGACCTTAGTGCTTCCTTTAAAATATCCTTATCTAAATTAATATCTCTATTTAACACCACATTAAATACTTCTTTTAAAGCATTTACTGTTTTATTTGACTCCTCTTCATTAGTTAAATATAAATCAGGAATTAAAATTGAAAGCTTACTATAGCAAGAAAATATTATTTCTCCTATTTTATCCATAGTAGACATACTATAAAGCTCTCTCATATAATAAATTGAATTTAAGTATTTTAAACAGTCTATAAGTGAATAAAAACTTCCATCCTCTGCTATAGCATCTCTTAAGGATAATATTGTTGAATTAAAAATCTCTTCAAGTCCCATATAAAAAGCTTGTACAAGTATCTTTGAGATATCTCCTGAATTTTTTGCACTATCTTTAATCTCTTTTTTTACTAAAGATAAAGTAGCTTCCTTTAAAGTCCCACCATAAACAGAATTATCAATAAGAGCAGAATCTACACTCGTACTCCACTTATATTTCCATACTTCTCTTACTAAATTGGTATCTTTTTTAAGTAAAATATTAGGTCCTTTTTTTATTGTGCAGAAATTTGTATTTAAATATTCCATTCTATGAAGCATTGTGCTTATTTCTCTATGTCTTTTGCTTGAAAATATATCTAATGCAACTTCTTGTTCTACTGTTGTTATTATTTTAAGCTTATATTTTCCTGCTAAAGTCTTAAAATCTTGTACTAATGGTGGAACATCTGCTTTTTCACAAAGCTTCCCTATTTTATTTCCTGTAAGCTCTTTATATAAAATTTTTAAGGGGTCCTCTGTTGATATGTTTAAATCTCCTTTTATAAAGGAAGAAGTTATTCCATCTATAAGCTCATAAGCCCCACATTGATTTTTTTCTCTAAGGGAAGCTAAGCCCTTACACATATTAAAGGCACATATTTCATCAAATGTAGAAAGACATCCATCATTTTTTCTAACCTTTTTTCCTGTCTTTATTATGAATTTTAAAACAGAATCTTCATAAAAATTATCCTCATTTTTTTCTATACCCTTCCATACCTCTTCATAAAAGTTTGGAAAAGGCATTCCACTTGCATATCCATTTAATTGGTCAACAGCTTCCATTGAATAAGGCATAACATATACATTACTATCATCTTTATTAAGTTTATGTAATTTAATTTTATTTTCCTTATCTAAAAGTTCTAATATCCCATAGGTGTGAAAACCTCCAGTTACAACTAAAACCTTTTTATATTCCTTTGAAAATTCCTGTATTTTAGATGTCATAAAGATTTCTCTTGCTATACATCCTTCCTCGATTAATTCTTCCTTAGGAGTATTTAATCTTGTAAGATAGCAATAAGAAAGCATATTTTTAACAAAGCTTTCCTTTGATATATAAAAGCCCTTTATCTCAAATAATTTTTCCCAAAGCTCATTAAAATTTCTACAACCTTCCTTTTCACATAGGCTCTCAAAAAACTTTCCTCTTTCAAACAAATAATCATCATTGTAATTTGATTTGTTTTCTTTCTTTAAAAGTCCTTTTCCTTCTTTACAATTAATTAAAATCTCACTATAAGGCAAATCAATAAAAGAAGTTTCAATTTCTCTTTTTTTCCCTTCCCTTAAAGCAACAAGCTCTGGAGAATAATCTAAAAAAGGATAATAGCATTTATATTTTTCCTTTTCTTCACTTACAAGCCCTTTAGTATCTGAATAGGAATAGTACATGGAAAATGGTGCTTCACTTTCCTCATCTTCAAGAAATTCCTTAACATTATTTCCATCAATTAAGCCTTCTATTAAAATAACATCAGGACAATACTCATCTATAGTTTTCTTTAAATTATAAGAGCAAGCTGGGCTATGATGTCTTACTGGGAAAAAGACAATATTAGAATTAAGATTAAATGCTTTATTAAATAATTCCTCTATTTTATCCATTTCCTTGCTTCGTAATAGTTCTTCCATAGTTCACCACCCTCTAAAGATTTAGCTTTAACAACAACATTAAAATAATTTCTAAGCTTTTCTAAATCATCTCTACTTTCCTTAGCCACAGCTCCTAAAATATTTTGAACCATAGAATCAAGGCTTATTTTAGAATCTCCATAATAGTAAGCATTCATCATAGTTTGATAATAAACAGAAACAGCTTCAGCAGTACTCATAACAGCAGAAGGCTTGTCAATTCTCATTCCATTAGATGAAATTCCTTCTCTAAGTTCATGGAAAGTGGATGCTAAAAGTTCAGCTACATCATTATCAACTTCCATATCAATTGAATTTTCATTTTTAAGCTTATTTACTTCATTTGTTATGATTTTTGCCTCTAAAGAAACATCTTTAATAGGGAAAATTGTTTCAAAGTTAAATCTTCTTTTTAGGGCACTACTCATTTCATTTACACCCTTATCTCTTGTATTAGCTGTTCCAATAACATTAAATCCAGGCTTTGCAAATAGTAACCCTTCATCACCTAGTTCAGGAATATTTAATACCTTATCACTTAAAATACTTATTAAACTATCTTGAATTTCTGAAGGACATCTTGTTATTTCTTCAAATCTTGTTATAATTCCATTCTCCATTCCTACAAATAAAGGTGCTTTAACTAAAGCCTCTTTGCTTGGACCTTTTGCTAAAAGTAATGCATAGTTCCAAGAATACTTAATCATATCTTCTGTTGTTCCTGCTGTACCCTGAACAGTATTTGTACTACAGCCACATATAGCAGCTGATAAAAGCTCAGATAACATAGTCTTTGCAGTTCCAGGCTCTCCAACTAACATAAGTCCTCTGTTTCCTGCTAATGTTATTATACATCTTTCCACTAAGGAATCGTTTCCAAAAAACTTCTTAGATATATTTACTTCTTTATTTCTATACATTAATGGCTTTGAACTTCCTAATATAAAGGTTCTTACAGCCTTTGGTGACAAATTCCAATTGCTAGGTTTTACTCCATCATCATTTTTCTTTAATGCATCCAGTTCTTCTTTGTATAATATCTCAACTGGAGGTTTTATCATATTTTTACTCATAAGCTTCTCCATTCTTCTAAAATATTTATCAACATATAAAATTATGTTATATTATCATTATTATACCATTTTAAGCCTCAAAAATAAACTAAAAAAGGTGACTTCTGAACTTGTTTCATTTATTAAACTTAATAGCAAATAATATAATTTCCTATAGAATAAAAAAGAACTGCCTTAGCAGTTCTTTTTTTAAATTAAAAAGTGGGGTTTTTAATTTTCTATGGTTTATCTGTCTTTTATAAAGACATGGTAGCTTGTAATTTTTCTTGGTCTAGCTTATCTGGCTCACCATTCATTAAGTACAAATTCTAGGTATTGTTCAACTATTAAAACTGCCATATCTGATTTAAGTTTTGTTATAACACGACCAATTTCTTGTATTATTGAAGGTTGAATTCCTTCTGTTGGTTCATCTAGTATAAGTACTTTAGGATTTGCTATAACTGCTCTTGCAATTGCAAGTTGTTGTTGTTGCCCTCCTGAAAGGTCTCCTCCCTTTCTTTTTAAAAACTCTTTTAATATAGGGAAGGTTTCGAAAATTGAATCTGGAATTTTTCCTTTTCCATCAACTGCTTCTAAACCTAATAATAAATTTTCTTCAACAGTTAATTGTGGAAATATTTCACGTCCTTGAGGAACATACCCTATTCCAGATTTTGCTCTTATATAAGTAGGCTCTTTAATTATGCTTTTTCCATCTAATTCTATATCTCCTGATGGAGTTTTTATAAGTCCCATTATAGCTCTCATGGTTGTGGTTTTGCCTGCTCCATTACGTCCAACCAAGCAAGTAACTCTTCCTTTTAAAGCCTCTAAGTTAACCTTTCTTAAAACCATTCCTTCTCCATAAGTTGCATCTAAGTCTTTTAATTTTAGCATAATTACTCACCTCCACGTCCAAGGTAAACATCAATTACCTTTTGATTTTTTTGAACAGAATCCATTGTTCCTTCATCCAATACTTGTCCTTCATGGAATACTGTAACACTATCAGAAACATCCTTAGCAAATTTCATATCATGTTCTACAACTATAATTGAACATTCTTTTTTAATTTTTAAAAGTAATTCTGCTGTTTTGTCAGTTTCTCTTCTTCCCATACCAGCAACTGGTTCATCTAACAATAAAAGCTTTGGTTTAGATGCCATAAGCATAGCTATTTCAAGCCATTGCTTTTCTCCATGTGATAATCTTGTTGGATACATAAATCTCTTATCTACAAGTCCTGTAAATTCTAGTATATATGTTATATATTCAAGCTTTTCTTTAGGAAGTTTTCTAAATGTTGTTGAATATATTGTATGCTTTTTAGCTGCTGCAAGTTCCATATTTTCTTGAATTGTTATTCCATTAAACACACTTGGTGCTTGGAATTTACGCCCTATTCCAAGTTCAGCAATTTTATGCTCCTTCATTTTAGATACTTCATATGTATCTTCATAAATTATCTTACCTTCACTTATTTTATTTTTTCCACAAATAGCATCTAATATGGTTGTTTTTCCTGCCCCATTAGGACCTATAAAAAATCTTATCTCTTTATCATTAACAGAGGTACTTACATTTTTAATAGCTTTAAAATCTCCAAACTTTATACTTACATCTTCAATTTTTAATATTGGTTCTACCTTTTCTATTGTTGTTTCACTCATGCTAATTCCTCCTCTGATAAATCTTTTTTCTTTGATATTTTTGCTTTAATTTTTGCTGGTAATTCTTTTATAGAAACTATTCCTCCTGGTAACCAAAGAATTACTACTACAAATATTATTCCTAAGAAATATGACCATATCTCTGGGAAGTTTTCACTTGCAAATGACTTTAATCCATTTATTGATAAAGCTCCTAATATTGGACCTACAAGTGTTCCTTTACCACCAATTGCTACCCAAATTATCATTTCAACTGAAGGAGTTATTCCAACTTCTGCTGGAGATATTATTCCAACTTGTGAAACATATAAAGCGCCTGCAATACCTGCTATTGCTGCTGATAGTGCATAAACAAAAACTTTATATTGTGCTGGATTATATCCAGTAAATCTTGCTCTATTTTCTCCATCACGTATTGCTATAAATACCTTACCAATTCTTCTATTTATTAAAAACTTACATAGAATAAATATTAATATTAATGCTCCTAAGGTTACATAAAATAATACAAACTTAGTTAAATTTGAATTTATATTCTTTCCAAATATTGTGCTAAAGTTAGTAAGACCATTAGAACCTCCAGTATAGTTTTGCATACCTATTAATAAAACTGACATTATCATAGCTAATGCTTGAGAAAGTATTGAGAAATAAACACCTTTAATACGATTTAAGAAAGTTAAATAACCAATTACTATTGCTACTATTACTGGTACTACAATTACTGCAATTATTGTAAATACTGGACTTTGAAATGGCTTCCAAAATGCAGGTAGTTTACTTACTCCACTCCAAGTCATAAAATCTGGAAGACCTCCTCCTGCTGCTTGAAGTTTTAAGTACATTGCCATGCAATAAGCACCTAATCCAAAATAAACACCATGACCTAAACTTAATATTCCTGTATAGCCCCAAATCATGTCTAATCCTATTGCCACAATAGCATAACACATGAATTTTCCAAGAAGACTTACTCTAAACATTGGCATATAAGCTGGTGCTGTTGCTAAGAATATAAAAATTATAATTGCTAAAATTGTTTTCCAATCTACCTTTTTCTTTAACTCTAACATATCTTCCACCTCCAGCTTAATCATCAAGAGCACGAGTGCTTACAGTAAATAATCCCTTAGGTCTAAATTGAAGAACTATGATAACACATACAAATATTAATACTTTACCAATAGATGCATCTGTTAAGAATTCAAATGTTGTTCCTCCAACTCCTATAAATATTGAGCCTAAAACAGTTCCTAAAATGCTTCCTGCTCCTCCAACAACTACTGTCATAAAAGTATCAACTATATAACTTGAACCTAATGTTGGTCCTATGGCTCCAATCCATGCAAGAGTACATCCTGCAAGTCCTGCAAGTCCTGACCCTATTGCAAAGGTTCCTGCATCAATAAATTTTGTATTAACTCCTAAACTTGCTGCCATGCTTCTATTTTGCATTGATGCTCTTATATTTCTTCCATGTCTGGTTTTATACATTAATAGGTAAACTCCAACTATACAAAGAATTGCTATTAATAATATAAATAATCTTTTATAAGGAAGAATTATTGTATCAGTAATTTTTAGACTTCCTTCCAAGAATGAAGGTGCTACAACTCCAACATTTGGAGAACCAAATATGCTTCTAGCTAATTGTTGAAGAAATAAACTAACTCCCCAAGTTACTAATAAACTATCTACAGTTCTTCCATAAAGATGTCTTATAATTAATTTTTCTAATAGTAATCCAAATAAAGCTGCTACAACAAAAGACATTATTATTGCTACTATAGCATAAGCATCAAAAACCTTTGATGGCAAATACTTCATAAATAAATTTTGAATAACATATGTAGTGTATGCCCCAATCATTATAAATTCTCCATGAGCCATATTGATAACACCCATTAATCCAAAAGTAATTGCAAGACCAATTGCTGCTAATAGCAATATAGAACTAACACTTATACCATTAAATATTTGCATTATTGTTATTTCCATTTTCCCCACTCCTTACTTTCAAAATTATCTGGAGGATTTAAAATAAATCCTCCATTTTTTTAATTATTTATTAAACCAATCATATCCCTTTAAGTATGGGTCTGGTTTAACTGGTTCATCTGTGCTCCAAACTTCATCTATTAATCCGCTTTCATTAACCTTACCTATACGAACTGGCTTATAAATATGTTGATTATCTCCATCTATTGTAACTAATCCTTCTGGTGCTTGGAATGTAATTCCTGCTGCTGCCTTTTTAACAGCATCTACATCTGTTGTTCCTGCTTTTTCTACTGCTGCTGCCCATAAGTAAACTGCATTGTAACCTGCTTCAATTGGATCATCAGTAACTCTATCTTCTCCATATTCTGCTTTATATGCTTTAACAAACTTTTCGTTTTCTGGAGTATCTGTTGTTTGATAATAGTTCCAAGATACTAAATGTCCCTTCATATAAGAAGCTCCTATACCTTTAACCTCTTCTTCTGCTACTGATACTGAACAAGTTTGAATTTGCTCTGGAGTTAATCCTGCATTGCTAAATTGTTTGAAGAATGCAACATTTGAATCACCATTTAATGTATTAAATACAAAATCAGGTTTTGCTTGCTTTATCTTATTTATTATTGTTGTATAATCTGTGTGACCCATTGGAGTATATTCTTCTCCAACAATTTCTGCTCCTAAAGCTGCTGCTTGCTTTTTGATTATTTCATTTGCTGTTCTTGGGAATACATAATCTGAACCAACTAAGAATATTTTCTTTCCATAGTTTTCTACTAAGTATTCAATTGCTGGAACTATTTGTTGGTTTGGTGCTGCTCCAGTATACATTATGTTTGGTGATGATTCTTGTCCTTCATATTGAACTGGATACCATAATAATCCATTATTATTTTCAAATATAGGTAATACTGCTTTTCTACTTGCAGATGTCCAACATCCAAATACAGTTGCTACCTTATCATTTGTTAATAATTTTGTAGCTTTTTCTGAGAAAACTGCTGTATCTGAAGCTCCATCTTCTATTACTGCTTCTATTTGTTTTCCTAAAACTCCACCATTTGCATTAATTTCTTTTATTGCAAGTAATTCTGCATCTCTAACTGAAGTTTCACTAATTGCCATTGTTCCACTTAATGAATGTAATATACCAACTTTAATTGTATCTCCACTGCTTGCTGTGCTTGAACTGCTACCACTTGAAGAAGTTCCTCCTTCTTCATCTAAGGCACACCCTCCTATAGATAGTGTCATGGCTGCCATTAAGAATATTCCCCCAATTCTTTTTAATAAGCTTTTCTTTGTCATACTATATCCACTCCTTTTTTCTAAAACAAAAGGTGCTTTACCAAAGATTTTTTCTTTGATAAAGCACCTTTGCTTGTTTTCTTAACTTGCTTATATTATATAATGACAAAAACCTAAAAAAAACCTAAAAAATCAGTAATTTTACATTAAAATTCAGTAAGATTAAATATATTATTATATTTTTATCCAATTAAATTCCAATTTATGTGAACTTATGCTACAAAATATTCTATTAAAACTATACTAAAGATTTTTTTCTATATTGAACTGGAGTAAGTCCTGTATAATTTTTAAAGAGCTTTGAGAAATAATCTACTGTGGAATATCCTAATTCTTCACTTATTTCATATACCTTTTTATTGCTAGTTTTAAGAAGCTTTTTCCCATATTCCATTTTTAATATAGTTGAATATTCATTTAATGTTATACCAATTTTATTTTTAAATAGCTTTCCTATGTAATCTTTACTTAACTCAAGTTCTTCAGCTATTATATCTAAAAGCTTATCCTTCCCTATATTCTTAATTATAATTTCACATATCTTATTTATTAATGAATCATATTTATTTAATTTATACTTTTTGATAATTTCTTGAATACTAGATATTTTTTCTTGAACTTCTTCTTCAAAACTTTCTTCATTAAATAAAAATTCTATATTTTCAAGTTTAACTATCCAAGGAAACACTTTAATGATTCTTTCCCATACCCCCTCAAATAAAAGTTCAGAAAATATAACTTTTTCTTCTTTAAGTATATTATTTAATTCTTTTAAATATTTATCTTTTAAGTTTTCTGGAGTTTCTTCAAGATTTATAAATAAGTTATAACATTTATCTATTCTATCTTTTGAAACTTTTAATGTTGTTTCTTTACTTTCCTCATTTTTATTCTCTTTCTCTTTTAATAACTTTTCAACTTTTATAAATAATTCCTTTAGATTTTCTTCTGTAATGGGCTTTATAATATAATCAATTGCTCCATTTTGAAGTCCTCTTTTAGCATATTCAAATTCACTATATGTACTTGCAAGTACAAGAAGAGTTTTATCTCCTCTTTTCCTCATATCCTCTAAAAGCTCTAAGCCATCAATTATTGGCATTCTTATATCTGTTATTATTAAATCAAAACTTTCTTTTTCTAAGATTGATAATGCTTCCATTCCATTTTTAGCATACCTTGTTATCTTAAAATTACTACTTTCCCATATTTTCATTCTAGAAACAATAAATTCTATTGTTTCATCATCATCTATAAAAAGAATTTTATACATTTTCTTTCCCTACCTTTTTTAAAATATTAATAACACTCTCAAAATCATATTCTTCAAGCTTTTCTTTTATTTTATTACTTTTTTCCTTTCCTAAATAACCTCTTAAAATTCCTTCATTATCATTAAATATACTAATAGCATCTACTTCTCCCTCATTTAAGGCTTTATTTAATTTATTAAGTATATCTTTTATTTTTTTCTCTTCTAAAACTTCTTTTTCAAATTCTATTGTTTCATCCTTTTTTGTATTATCATTTGAAAAAATATATTTATCTATTTCTTTAAGAGTTTTATTAAATACAATATTTAGTATTTCACAATATCTTTCTATATTTTCATATCTTTCATTTTTTAATAAAGCTTCAAATGATATTAATTCTGCCCTAATATTGTTTGCTCCTATTGTTCCACATAACCCTTTTAATGTATGACAGGTATCTAATGCAAAAGAATAAGCATTTTTATCAATAAATTCTTTAATTTTATTTACATCATCCCTATGTTGTGTTGAAAATTTCTTTAATATTTCTATGTACAATTTATTATTTCCACTAAGCCTTTCTATTCCTTCATTAAAGTTTATATAAGTAGATGACATGTTATTTTTTTCTATTATTTCTTCTTTTGTATAATACACATATTTATTTACAAATCTATTCTTAAGAAGCCCTATAAGTTGTTCCATATTTATAGGCTTTGTAAGTACATCATTCATTCCAGAATCCATAACCTTATGAACTACATCTTCCACTACATCAGCAGTTAGTGCTATGATATATGTAAATCTGTTATATCCTTTCCTTAACATTCTTGCAGTTTCATAGCCATCCATACCCTTCATACGTATATCCATAAAGACAACATTAAACTTTTCCTTTTCAGCTATTTCAATTGCCTCATATCCACTTGATACACTTGTTACTATAAGTCCATAATGCTCTAATAATTCCTTCTCCATTTCTCTATTTATCTCATTATCATCAACTAATAAAACCTTTATATCTCTAAAATATACATCCTTATTTTTTTCCTCTTCCTCAGACTCTATTGTTTTTTCACTTCTAATCTCCATATCGAGTTCAACTGTAAATGTAGAACCTTCTCCATAAACACTTTCTAAACTTATCCTTCCATCAAGAACCTGAATCATCATTTTAGATATAGCAAGTCCAAGACCTGTTCCTCCATATTCTCTTGTAGTGGAAATGTCTGATTGTTCAAAGGCATTAAATATTCTTTCCTTATCCTTCTCTAAAATTCCTATTCCTGTATCTTCCACCTTAAAAATTAAATGTATTTTATTATTTTCTAATTTTTTATATAAAGCTTTTAAAGTCACACCACCACTTGCTGTAAATTTAATTGCATTAGAAATAAGATTTATTAAAACTTGACTTAACTTTGTGATATCTCCACTTAATCTTTTTGGGAAATCCTCTTGAATGTCTAATTTAAAATATAACCCTTTGCTTATTGCATTATATGTAAAAATTTGTTTTATTTCATCAAGGTATTCTGATAAATTGAAATTAATATCTTCTCTTTCAAATTTATTTTTCTTAAGCTTTGAAAAATCTAATATATTATTAATAATTTGAAGAAGATTTTTAGAAGCAAGCTTACTTCTTTTTAAATACTTTCTTTGCTTTTTATCAAGATTGGTATCATCTAATAGATTCATATATCCTATTACTGTATTTAATGGGGTTCTTATTTCATGGCTCATTGTTGCTAAGAATTCATCTTTTGCATTACTTGCTCTTATTAAATCCTCATAAAGAATATTAAATTTTTCTGCAAATAGCTTTAATTCATAAGAACCTTTTGCTTCAAGTCTTGAATCATCTTTATTAAAATTTACTTTTTTTAAAGTCTCTGTATAATCTTTTATTGGATAGGTAAAAAATTTATAAAAAATATATAAAACTACAAAAAGTAAGGCTAAACTTAATGCAAGCAAAGCATTTTGAAAATTTATTGATTTTAAGGTTTTATTTTTACTATTTTCAACCTCTTCATTTAATCTTAAATTTATATCTTCTTGAAAAGAGCTTACAGCAGTTGTAACTATATTTTTATCTGCCATATAGCTATCTCCAAATACAAGTTCTATAGCCTTGTTTGTCTTTTCTTGATTATCTAACGACTCATCTGCAACATTTAATTTATAGTTTTTAACTCTTTCTGGAATATAAGCTTCATCTAAATCCATAGTTTCTAAAACAAGCTTCATTGCTTTTGTTTCTGGGTCAATTAATAAATCTGAATATTGTTTTGCAAGATTTACAAGCTTTTGCTCATTAGCTGGAATATTCATAGCAAGTAACTCTTCTATAACATTATCTCTTCTTTTTAACACATCAATTTCATTCCAATAATCATATAAATACTTTTCTTCTTTAGTTGCTACAAACTTTCTTACAGAATCAGTTAAAAAATCTGAACGTTCCACTAATTCCTGACTTAGACTTACAAGTTTACTTCTTTCTTGCTCTTTTATCTTTTCATCATTTATAGAACTTCTTATATTTATACTGCTATAAACTATTAAAAACATAATAACTATTACTATTATAGTTATAGCAATATTTATATATTTTTGATTTACATAATATTTTTTCATAAAATACCAACACCTTTATTGACCTAATTTTTTTATTGTAATATTATTAATTAAATATATTTACTAAGAAAGGAATTTATTTTATATGGAAGATAATATAAATATTTTAATAGTTGATGATACTCCAGAACATATACATATTGCTACATCCTTATTAAAAACCTTAGGTTATCCTATACGAGTTTCTACAAGTGCATCTAAAGCTTTGACACTTATTGAAAAGAAAAAGCCAACATTAATACTTTTAGATATAACCATGCCTGATATGGATGGTTTTGAATTATGTAGTTTACTAAAAGAAAACCCCTCCTATTCTGACATTGCAATAATATTTATGACTTCAGCTCAAGACGAGGAAAGTATTAAAAAAGGATTTGCTTTAGGTGCACAAGATTATGTTGTAAAGCCTTACAATTCATCTGAGCTTCTTGCTAGAGTAAGTACACATATAAAGTTAGCCTCTCAATCAATACAACTTAAAGCCTCTTACAAGGAGCTTGACCAATTTTGTCATACTGTATCACATGACTTAAAATCTCCATTGCTTGTATTAAAACAACTTGTAAATCTTCTTACTTTAGAAACTAAAGATTTATTATCACCTACAACTAAAGAGATAATAACAAGAATAGAAAATAAATCTGATGATATTATTCTTATGATTGAACGTTTACTAGAATTTTCAAGAATAAATCAAATACAATGTTCATTTGAAAAAATAAATATTTCTGATATTTTTTATTCTGTTATGGAAGAACTTTCTTCATTAGAACCTAATCGTAAGATTGATTTTATTGTTTCAAAATCTCTTCCAACTGTTAATGGAGATAAAACACTTATTAAATTTTTAATACAAAATATATTAAGTAATGCCCTAAAATTCTCAAAAAATAATGAATTAACAATAATTAAGGTTAATTGCTCAACTTTAGAAAATTATTATGAAATATCAATTCAAGACAATGGTGCAGGCTTTGATATGGCATATAAAAATAAACTTTTTCATATTTTTGAAAGACTCCACTCTAAAGACGAATTTGATGGCTCTGGAGTAGGTCTTGTCATCGTAAAAAGAATAATGGAACGCCACAACGGCAAAGTCTCCATAGAAGGAGAACCCAACAAAGGAGCCTGTGTAAAACTATATTTTCCAATATAAAACCTTTTATTAACCAAAAAAAGATGTACTAATCCTTTGACATAGATTAATACATCTTTGTATTATTTATATTTCTTAACTTTGTTCATTAAAATATTAGTTTTCTTATTTTATGAAGGCATGACTTGGAGCCTGTCGACGGAATGACTGAATAACATAAGAAAAGTAAGATTTTTGAAACAAGATAAGTTTTATTTTTATCTTAATTTTCTTCTCATGAATCTTGGCATCATTCTTATTATCTTTGGTGATATTTTTTGTATGTCTTCTTTTGTAATTCCTCTCATTAATATCATAAAATATGCATATATGAAAACTCCAACACCTACTGATATTATAACTACTGGAATTGCTGTAAGCCTTGAAGGCTCAATAAATCTATATATAAATTTTAATGGCTGATGAATTAATATAATTGCAAGAGCCATAACTATTGAGGCTAAAACAGGCTTTACTATGTATCTTACAAGAGGAAGTTTCATCCTCATAGTCTTTTTAATTTTTATATGATTCAATATTGATGGAATTATAAGCCATATTGTACTACCTATTATTGCTCCATAAATATTTATCTTTGGAATTCCAACAAAAATATAGTTTGCTATAATTTTACACATTATACCTATTGAAAAGCTTCCAACTATAAAATAGAATTTATTTATTCCTTGAAGTATTACACTTTGTATTTGTGTCATTGTCATAAGAATTATTATAAATGAACCTATGGTCATAATTTTAGCTCCATCTGTACTTCCAAACAAAGTTATATAAATTTCTTCACTAAGCATTGATAATCCAACTGCTGCTGGAATTGCTATTGCTAAAGCCACCTTAAAAGCATATTTTATATTTCTTCTTATTTCTTTTCTATCTTTTAGTGCCATAGCTCTTGAAATTGTTGGTAGCACTGTAGTTCCTATAGCTGTTATTAATATAAGTGGAACTCCGTATAATGTTTTATATACTCCATAATTTCCATATAATATATTTGCCATATCTTTTTCAAATCCAGCTACTAAAAGCCTATTTTTTACATTAACCATATCAACAAGTCCACCAAAATTTTGTAATCCTGAACTTATTATTATTGGAATTGAATAAGAAATAACTCTTTTTAAAATTTGTTTATTACTTTTCTTTTTTTCTTTTTTAGCTTCTTTAAATTCTTCAAATTCATCTTCACTTTCATTTCTACAATATATTATATAAAAACAAGCAAATAAAGCTCCAACAGAAGTACCAATTTGTCCTCCAGCTGCACCAAATTCAAGACTAAATTGAACAAGTATAAAGGCAAATAGTAAGCTTATAAATATATTAATTAGTTGTTCTAAAATTTGTGATACTCCTATTGCCTTCATATTCATTTTTCCTTGCATATATCCTCTATAAGAAGATAAAGCAGCTGTTATTACTACACAAGGTGCAAGTGCCATTATTCCATATGCTGTTTCTGGAATATTCCCTAGCTTTGTTAGAGGCTTAGCTAAAAGTAACATTAAAGTTCCAACTATTAAACCTATAAATACATAAAAGTTTCTAGAAATTTTTAATGTTCTTTCAGCTTCTTCGTATTCTTCTAGTGCTATAAATTCAGACACCACCTTTGCTACTGCTGGTTGCGCA
Organism: uncultured Clostridium sp.; assembly: GCA_902785295.1. Classification (GTDB taxonomy): domain Bacteria; phylum Bacillota; class Clostridia; order Clostridiales; family Clostridiaceae; genus Clostridium. Next base: position 12,295 of record CACZYK010000025.1, on the reverse strand, counting down.
CCTACACTAGTTAATGCATATACAAATAAAAATACATCTGTAATTTGATAATATATTCCATACCCTTCTGGTCCTAAAATAGCTTTAAGAAATGGAACATACAATAATGATATAACCTTTGTTAAAATACCAGCTATTGAAAGTATTAATACTCCCTTTGCTGCTGAACTTCCTTCTTTCATACCCAAAAACCCCTATCTTATAAAGAAAACTTGAATACATCTTGCTTTATCTTTTTAAACATTGGTGGCAAAGCTTGAGCTATTGTTTTATTATTTAAATACTCAAGCTTACCAGTTGTATTTCTAAATATAAGCTTATATGCATAAAGATATTGATAATTTAATCCAAACTTATTTTCAAAGAAAGAATTTAACTTTTTGTCTCCATACTTCATATCTCCAATTACTGGTGCTCCTAAGAAAGATAAATGTGCTCTTATTTGATGGCTTCTTCCTGTAATAAGGTTTATTTCTAAGAATGAATATGCTCCATTTGTTTGTACTGTTTTTACTTTCATAGCAATTTCCTTAGAATTTGGAACTTTCTTTTCATATATCTTAGATATATTTTCATTTTCATTCTTTAAAATATATCCTGTATATAATCCATCATTTACTTTACCCTTTATTAAGGTATAATAATATTTTTCTACATTTCCCTCTCTTATAATTTCATTTAGTTCTCTTAATGCTTCAAAATTCTTTCCAAATATAACCATACCAGAAGTGTTTCTATCAAGTCTGTTACAAGGTGCTGGAGTAAATGTCAATTCATTTTCTGGAACATAATCACCTTTTCCTTTTAAGTATGATAAAACATAATCTGTTAAAGTAGGTTCTCCTGAATTGCTATCAGAATGAACTAAAATTCCTGGCCATTTTTCCACTATAACCATATTATTATCTTCATAAATAATTTTTAATCCACTTGAATTTACTTGTATAAAGTTTTCTTTTACTTCCCTTTTGCTTTGTATATACTTTATTTCAATTAAATCTCCTTCTTGAAGTGAATATTTTTCTTTTTCCTTCTTACCATTAACTCTTATATCTCCCTTTCTCAGTGCTTTAAAAATGGCACTTAATGGAACATCTTTTAAAAGCTTTCTCAGAAACTTATCTAGTCTTTGACCTGCTTCATTGCTTCCTATTTCAAATTTCAAAATATAATCAACTCCTATAAATATACTTTCCCATCTTAATTAGATTAATATTATTTTACAAACTTGTCAAATAGTCAAATGCCACTGCACACTGCATTGCAACCCCTATTGGTAGTGCTTCCTCGTCTATTTTAAATAAATTGCTATGAGCTGGTTTGTCTGTTCCTTTCTTTTTATTTTTAGTTCCTAAATAATAAAATACTGAAGGTCTTTCCTGAGCAAAATAAGCAAAGCTTTCCACTCCCATACTAGGATTTTGTTGTTCTAATACATTTCTTTCTCCAACAATTCTTTTTCCTATTTTTCTAACCCTTCTTACCATTTCCTTATCATTATAAAGACAAGGATATCCTTCCTCTACAACTACTCTTCCTTCTGCTCTTAAAGCTGTACAAACTCCATTTATAATTTCTTCTAATCTTTTTACTACATATATTCTATCTTCTCTTGTAATTGTCCTAATTATTCCACTTAAAGTAACTTCTTCTGGAATTATATTAGGAGCAGTTCCTCCATTAATACTTCCTATTGTTATGACAACAGGATTTACTGGTGCTACCTCTCTACTTGCAATGGTTTGAATTGCCATAATAACATTTGAAGCTGCTATAATTGGGTCTACTGTTTTATCAGGGTTTGCTCCATGCCCTCCCTTTCCTTTTATTCTTATTGTAAAAGGATTTGAAGCAGCATTTACCATATCAAGTTTTACTCTTATTTTTCCACAATCCAAATCTTCAGATACATGAAGTCCTACAATTCTCTCAACATAAGGTTCTTTAAGAACTCCTTCATTTATCATTATTAATGCACCTCCAGTAGTTTCCTCTGCTGGCTCAAATAGTAATTTTACTGTTCCTGAAAAATATTTTTTATTTTTATTTAAAATCTTTGCTGCTCCAAGTAAAATTGCAGTATGAGCATCATGTCCACAAGCATGCATCTTGCCTTTTATTTTAGATTTATATTCACAATCATTCTTTTCCTCAATTGGAAGTGCATCCATATCAGCTCTTAGTGCTATTACTTTCTTTCCTCTTCCCTCTCCTCTTATTTCTGCACAAACACCAGTTTTTGCAACACAATAAAAATCTATTCCTTCTTTCTTTAGATATTCTTGTATTATCTTTGAAGTTCTATATTCCTCAAAACCAAGCTCAGGATTTTGATGAATATCCCTTCTTATACTTATTAATTCATCCTTTATATTCATAGCTTCACTCATAAAATCAACCATATTAAGTCCTCCTAACATAAATTTTCTTTTTCTATACCTTTACATACCCTATATTAAATAGTATTTTAAAATACTAAAAACTATGCTATAATACACTTAAATAATTATGGAATTATGTAAATTTTTATTTATAAAGGAGATTATCAATGGGACTTAAAGATAAAATGAATAAATACCTTCAAGATTCATACATGGAAAAGTATGGTGATAGAGTAGCTAGTGCTTCTGGAACTGTTGTTTCTATTAAATTTACAGAAAAAAACTATCTTATCATAAGAAGATTGATAGTTGATTTAGTTATTAAATTAGATACTTCTAGAGGTGTTGCTAAAGCAACTTACAGAAAAAACAGATGGTTTAAAAAGCCAGAATTTATCCCAGTAAAAGTAGGTCATAAGGTTATAGTGATGGGACTTAAGGGAATAAAAGGTGAGAAAGACGCAGATGTTATAGTTCTTCAAAATCTTCTTAACTTAACTACAAGAAAAGATTTAGCACCATTTGACCATTCACAACTAAAAAAAGCAAAACAACAAGCTACAAAAATGCAAAGAAGATAAAAAAGTGCCAATTATTACTTTGCTTTTTCCGTCGACAGGCTCCAAGTCAACGCAAAGTAATAATTGGCACTTTCTAACTAAAGGAGAGGAAAGGAAATTTCTAAACTTATTTCTTCTATTAACCCTTATTGTTATCTTGACAAATTTTTTTAAAACTTAGCAAATGCTATAATTTCCTAATAATATTCATTTTAAATAGACTCTTTTATCATTATTTAAGTAGATGATTTTTAGCTTCATTAAAGGCTTCTTCTTTATTGTGTTCTTTTAGTGCCTTTAAAATTTTTCTATGTTCTTTTATGACTTCTTCTTTTTTGTCATCATAAATTTTTGATTCATCTATATATTCTTCTATTAATGATGATACAGAAAAAATAATCGTTGAAAGGAGATGATTTTTTGAAGCTTTTGCAATAGCATAGTGAAATTCTTTATCAAGGCTTGCACATTCCTTGCTATCTTCAGTTGTTGAAAGTTTTTCAATAATATCCTCTATTTTTTCAATTTCCTCATCTGTGATATTTTCTGCAGCTATTTTTGCTACTTCAGGCTCTATTATATTTCTAAGTTCTAAAATTTCATTATTATTACTTCCAAGAAGCATAAATACAATAGATAATGGTTCTAATAAAATATCTTCAAAATCATTTCTTATATAATTTCCTTCACCATGTTTAGATTCAACAAGACCTAATGTTTCTAAAGCCTTTATTGCTTCCCTTACTGATGTTCTACTTACATTTAGCTTTAAAGCTAAATCCCTTTCAGATGGAAGCTTATCTCCTCTTTTAAGTTCACCACTTTTAACAATATCCTTTATTTGATTCATTATTATTTCATATACCTTTACATTTTTAATAGGTGTTAACATAATTTTTCCCTTTCATACTGTATTTTCATAAAAAGTTCAACTATAAAAAAGTTGAACTTTAGCTTAATCTGTTAAATATTTTATTAGCTTATTGTAATTATCTATTGCTATCTTTTCTTTTTCTTTTGAATAATTAATTTTTTCCTTAGGTTTATCAATATTATCCTTAAAGTTTTCAAGTGTAAGTAATATTTCCTTCTTAAAAAGTTCTATAGCATCAATAATTTTTTTTATTCCATATACATATTCATCATCACTAATATTAAAACATTGAAATAATCCAGATGTTAATCTACCATCATTAAACATATAAATATATCTATCTTTCATATCATCTGATAAATCCACTTCAATTTTATGCTTATATAATCTAAATACTGTAGTATCTTTTTTAACAAATATAGGAAATATGCTGTCAAAAAGCTTTACTACACTTTGATTTTCTTCTATAATTTCAGAAAAATCACATTCATTCATCTTTGTTACTATATCATCTGTAAATATGCTTTCTCTTATTTTTTCTGCTAATTTTGTCTTTAACTTTTGTTCCTTATTTTCTATTAATAGACTATCAATTGACTCTAAAATTTTATCTATATGTGATAGATTTTTATTACTCATAAAACTCCCACCTTATTACATTTATATTTCTTTATAAACTTATGCTCCAAAAATCTTTATAAAAATGTTCCAAACAAGAGGTGCTAAAAGTACTGTTACTATACCTGCTATAGCAATAGTAAGGCTACTCATTGCTCCTTCTGTTTCCCCAATTTCCATTGCTTTTGATGTTCCAACAGCATGGGATGCGTTACCCATAGCTATTCCCATAGCTACCTTATCATTTATCTTTAATGATTTATTTAAAATTGGTCCAATAACAGAGCCTAAAATTCCTGTTATAATAACTGCAACCACTGTAATAGAAGACATACCTCCCATTTGTTCAGATAATGCCATAGCAATAGGTGTTGTTACTGACTTTGGAAGTAATGACTTTGTAAGTGCATCAGTTAAACCAAATACTTTAGAAAGTCCTATTATACATACAAGTCCTGCAAATACACCAGATATAATTCCAACTAATATAGGAAGAGCATTTTTCTTAAATAAATCAAATTTCTTATAAAGAGGTAATGCTAATGCTATTGTTGCTGGTGTTAAGAAAAATGATATTATAGAACCACCTTTGTTATAATCATCATATGAAATATTAAAAACAGATAAAAATGCTACTAATACTATTATTGCAATAAGTAATGGATTGAATATAGAGAATTTAAATTTTTCTTTAATAACTTCACCTATTTTATAAGCTACTATAGATATAAAAACTCCAAATACTGGGGAGCTAATTATTTCTTTCATCTTTTGAACACACCTTTCTTAAAAATTTAACAACATATGCAGTTACAATCCAAACAACAGCCGTAGAAACTAAAATAATAACTGCAAAAGCAACAACATTTCCCTTTATTAAGTTAAAGCTAGTCATAAGACCTACTCCTGCGGGAAGAAATAAAAATGCCATATGGGATATTAAAGTATTGCATATATCTTCAATCATTTCAATTTTTACTATCTTTGTATATAATGCAACAAATAAGAAAATTAATCCAAGAACTGTTGCTGGAATTGGCAAATTAAATATGTTTTGCACTATAGCTCCTAAAATATATGTAAGTAAAATAATCATTAATTGTTTTAAACTTTTCACAAAAACACCTCCAAATCTTTAACTGGTCATACCACTATACCAATATACTACTTTCTCTTATTTTATTCAATCAAAAAAATATTAATCATAAATATTTTTTTGATATAAAATCCAATAAAGTAACAATGTAAGAAAGTTTTTGGAGTCATCATCCAATAATTCACCAATTTTAAAAAGTTTTTGGACTCCTTATCCAATAAAGTGCTAATTAAAAAAAGTTTTTGGATAGTAAGTCCAAAAACTTTATTTTGTGTATGAAAAACTCCACATACCTCGTATTTCACTGCTTATTTCTTTATAAGTCCAGGTTTTTTCACTTCTTTTTTTACTATTTGGATCATTAATTTTAAATTCACCATTTTTAGTATATCCTCTTAATACTATAAAGTGACCAGTTTTTGTAAAGTGTCCTGGTCCTACACTACATATAATTGGATGTCCATTTTTAAGTTCATTAATCATTGAAGATTCATCTAATGGAACCTCGTATGAATTTAAATTATAGTTACTTGCACCTTCAGTCATAAGTGCCCATTTTGTACCATAATCACCATCATAATATCCTGCTTTTTTACTATAATCTGCAACCACTTTAGGATTTATACTAGAATCTTTAGTAAGCCCAGCTACTACCATAGCCAAACATGTAGGTCCACATCCCTCTTTTTCTATTGTATCATTTCCATATTTAAGATTGCCCCATCTTTTATCCCCTTGCAAAAATAAAGGAATATCTAGTGACTTTATATCCTTAGAAACATCTATATTACCATAATAATCTGAGTTGCTTTCTCCAAAAACATCAATAAATTTTAATATACCAAAACAAATAAATATAATAGCAATAGATAGAATTATCCTTTTTTTTAAGACTTTCTTTCTTGTTTCTTTAATATTAGCCATTTCACTTATCATCTTCTCATCTCCTTAGCTATAATATATGATATTATAACTTAATAAGACTTAAATCAATATATGGATAATCTATAATTTCTTTATCTATTATTTTTTTAGTTAAATTAATCCATCCTTTGCATTTGTCAAGGATAATTGCATCACTTGTTACAACATTATCTAATGTTTCTAAAGTTGAATCCACATTATTAATATTATCTACTTCTACTTCAAAATTAAATGTACTTAACAATTCTAAAATCCTCTTTTTTAAATTTCCTGAATTAGATATTGGAGCATCTAAATAAAATACTGCCTTCTTAATTTTACTTTTTTCTAACATTTCTCCAATTTTAATTATGGCTAAATCTGTTTTATCAATCAATCTATAAGTACCCCTAAGTGCTGCTAAATCTCTAACAGTTCCATCCATACATTTTAATAATAGTGAGTTAGAAAAAGCCACTTCTAAAGTAATTATTGTATTAAATCCATCAATATTTACAATTTTATTTTCTAAACTACCTCTTATTTCTTTATCTTGCCTTATTTTAATATTTTCCTTTGAAGAAATAGCTCTTACCATAGCTAATCTTTGTCTTTCTGACAACAGATAATGATTACCAACAAACACAGAAGCTCCTTTAATATTATATCCTTGATTTATTAAATAATATAAATCACACCCTGCTTTATACAACTTTTCAACCGCTTCATCACTAAATTCCTTTTCATCACTAGGAAAATATCCCCTTTTAACAACTTTACCCATAATTCACCACCAATTATTATATATACCACAATTATTCTAAAATAATTCTTAACAGTCATAAACTACTTCTAACTTTTTTGATATTAAATCAATTATAAACTATTTCCAACTTTTTTGATAGAATTATAATTATTTTTCCTTTAGTTAAATCAAAATAATATATTAACTTTTCTTTTTTATATGAATTTCCATATATTTTTTTATATTAATAATTTTGCTCATTAAAATCTTAGGTTTCTTATTTTATGAGGGATGACTTGGAGCCTGTCGACGGAATAACCGAATAACATAAGAAACCTAAGATTTTTTAATCTGCTATTAATTAAATCAAAATAATATATTAATTTTGCTTATTAAAATCTTAGATTCCTTATTTTATGAAGCAGCGACTTGGAGCCTGTCGACGGAGCAGCTGAATAACATAAGGAATCTAAGATTTTTTAATCTGCCTCTATTACTTATTTTTTATAAACAAATATACACTATTAACAAATCCTATTATTCCTGAAAAGAATAAAATTATAAGCCATTGTTTTAATTCTAATGATACTGTATGAAAAACTCCTTGGAAAAATGGTATATATATTACACTACATAGCATTATTATTGACACAGTAACTGCTTCTACTAAATATATATTAGTAAATAGTTTTATTTGAAAGATAGAATGTCTTTCAGACCTACATTCAAATACATGAATAAGTTGTGACATTACTAAAGTTGCTAGAGATATAGTCCTACATGTTTGTAAATCCATTCTATATAATCTTGATATTATAAAGGATAAAAGAGTACATATGCCTATAAGACATCCTCTTACCACAATTTTTTCTGTTAATCCTCTTGCAAATATGCTTTCTTTTTTATTTCTTGGTGTTTGCCTCATTATGTCGCTATCTGGTGGGTCTACTCCTAAAGCTATGGCTGGAAGTCCGTCTGTTGCTAAATTTACAAACAATATTTGAATAGGTGTTAATGGAGTTGGAAGTGTGAATATTGATGCTAAAAACATTGTAAGAACTTCTCCTAGATTACATGATAAAAGATATCTTATGAATTTTCTTATATTATCATAAATAACTCTTCCTTCTTCTATTGCAGAAACTATTGTAGCAAAATTATCATCCATAAGTATCATTGAAGAGGCTTCTTTAGTAACATCTGTTCCTGTTAAACCCATAGAAATTCCTATGTCTGCTTCTTTTATTGCTGGGGCATCATTTACTCCATCTCCTGTCATTGCAACTACATTATTTTTTCTTTTAAAGGCTTTTACTATCCTAAGTTTATGGTCTGGAGATACTCTTGCAAATACCCTAAGCTTTTCTATTTTTTTATCAAGCTCTTCATCATTTATTTTTTCAAGTTCCTCTCCAGTTAAAACCTGCTCTTTATTAGTACATATGCTTAAATCTTTTGCTATTGCTAAAGCTGTATTTTTATGGTCTCCTGTTATCATGATTGGCTTTATTCCTGCAAGTTTACATTTTAAAACTGCATCCCTTGCTTCTTCTCTTGGAGGGTCTATGCTTCCTACAACACCTATAAAAATAAGATTTTCTTCAAGCTTGTTACTTTTAGTTATTCCCTCAACCTTATATGCTCCTGCAAGGCATCTTAAAGCTCTTGAAGACATTGCTTCTATAAAATTTGCTACCTGTCTTTTCTTTTGGAATGTAAAAGGCTTTACCTTATTATTTTCTAATATAAATGAACATCTTTCTATAATTTTTTCAGGTGCACCTTTTATATAGGCTATTTCCTTTCCATCTTCCTTCATTATTACAGACATCATTTTTCTATTAGAATCAAAAGGAATATCATAAATTCTTTCTGCTTTTGACAAAAATCCTTCCAAAACTTTTGTATCCTTAAAAAATAATTTTATTAAAGCTATTTCTGTTGGGTCTCCTGATATGCATTTATCAATTTTTATTTTCTTAAAGTCATAATTACAATCATTACAATAAACTAATGCTTTCATAAGCATTGTACTTTCTGGTAATGTTTCTTTTGGAACTTCAAATATTCTTCCATTAATATAAACTTCCTTAACAGTCATCTTATTTTGTGTTAAAGTTCCTGTTTTATCTGAACATATAACAGAAGTACAACCTAGAGTTTCTACTGCTGGAAGCTTTCTTATTAAAGCATTTCTTTTTAACATTCTAGAAACTCCTAAAGCAAGAGCCACAGTAACTATGGCAGCTAGCCCCTCTGGAATTGCTGCAACTGCAAGGCTAACTCCAAGTAAAAACATTTCTCCAATATCATTTCCTCTTATAATTCCAAGAATTGTTACAATAGCACATATTATAAGACACGCTACTACAAGTATTTTACCAAGTCCATCAAGCCTTTCTTTTAATGGAGATTTTTCTTCATCAATATTATCAAGCAAATTTGCAATTTTCCCCATCTCTGTCTTCATTCCAATACCAGTAACTTTAAATAATCCCTTTCCCTTTAATATTGTTGTCCCCATAAAACTTGAACAATTTTTAAAATCTTTGCTTACCCCAACAGATTCTCCTGTAAGGAGAGATTCATCTACCATAATTCCAGATAACTCAATAAACTCTCCATCTGCTGGAATTCTATCTCCTGCCTCTAAAATCACCACATCTCCTATGGTTAAATAAGCAGAATTAATTACACAAAGACTACCATCTCTAAAAACTTTACATGTTGGAGCAGCTAAGTTTTTTAATGCTTCTAAGGATTTTTCTGTTCTAAATTCTTGAATAAATCCTAAAATAGCATTTACAACTACTATTATTATAATAGTTATAGCATCTGCCACGTCTCCCATAAATGCTGATATTACAGTTGCACCTAAAAGAACCCATACCATAAAATCATTAAATTGTAATAAAAAAGTTTTGATTGGTGATACTTTCTTTTTATGTTTTAATTCATTTAATCCATAGCTTTTAAGTCTTTTTTCTGCTTCTCTTTTTGTTAACCCTGGCATTATTGTTTTTTCCTGTAGCACGCCGTTTCCTCCTAAAAAAAATTTCTATACTATATATATTGAAGATTTTTAAAATTAGAATTATGGTAATAAACTTTACATTTTTCTTCATTAGTTTTAAAATATAAAATGTAAAATTTTATAACTAAGAGGAGGAAAACCTTTGAAAAACATAATATATGTTACTGGACACAAAAATCCAGATTCTGATTCCATTTGTGCAGCTTATGGATATGCAGAATTTAAAAACAAAACTGGGGAAATCCCTGCTGTTCCTGTAAGACTTGGAAATGTAAACAGAGAAACTCAGTATATTTTAGACACTTTTAATGTAAAAGCTCCAGAATACCTAGAGACAGTAAAATTAAAAGTTAAAGACTTAGATATAGATGCAATTGAACCAATTGCTCCTAAAACTTCTTTAAAAACTGCATGGAATATCATGAAAGAGAAGAATGTAAAATCAATCCCTGTTGCAGATAGTCACAAGCAACTTGTTGGAATTTTATCTGTTTCAAATCTTACTTCTTCTTACATGGACAACTGGGATAGTACAATACTTGAAAAAAGTAACACTTCTATCCAAAATATAATTGATACTTTAGATGCTAAGGAAATTTATATTAATCCAGAAGTTAAAAAATTCCCTGGCAAAATTAAAGTCGCTGCAATGCAACCTTATAACATGAGAAAGAGAATTGTTGAAGGGGATATTGCTATAGTTGGAGACAGACCTGATGTACAAGAAGCTTTAATTGATATAAATGTTTCTCTTATGATAATCACTGGTTCTAATGGATTATCAGATTATCTTCATGAAAAGGCTGTTAAGGCAGGAATTACTGTTATAAGCACTCCTCATGATTCATTTGAAACTTCAAGATTAATTGTACAAAGTATTCCTGTTGAATATCTTATGGCAAAAGAAAATCTTGTATCTTTCTCAACAGATGAATTAGTTGAAGATGTTAAGAAGGTTATGACAGAAACTAGATATGGAAGCTATCCTGTTATAGATGAAGAAGGAAAGGTTATAGGAACTATTTCTAGATTCCATCTTATTTCAAACTTCAAGAAAAAAGTTATACAAGTTGACCATAATGAAAGAGCACAATCTGTTGATGGTTTAGATGAAGCAGAAATTTTAGAAATCATAGACCACCATAGAGTTGCAGATATTCAAACAAATAATCCTATATTCTTTAGAAATGAACCTTTAGGAAGTTCTTCAACAATAGTTGCTAAATCTTTCTTTGAAATAGGAATAGAACCTTCTAGAGAAGCCGCTGGACTTTTATGTGGAGCAATTATCTCTGATACATTATTATTCAGAAGTCCAACTTGTACTCCTAAAGATAAGGAAATTTGTAAAAAGCTTGCTGAAATAGCTGGAATAGAGGATATTGAAGCTTTTGCAAAGGAAATGTTTAAAGCTGGTACATCTTTAGTTGGAAAAACTGTAGATGAAATATTTAACCAAGACTTTAAGCCATTTACAATTGGAGATTATAAAGTTGGTATAGCTCAAGTTAATACAATGGATATTGATGGATTTATGCCAGTTTATAAAGAAGATATGTTAAATTATATGTCAGAAAAAGCTACTAACGGTGAATTTAATGTAATGCTTCTTCTTTTAACTGACATATTAAACGAAGGTTCTCAAATCTTAGTTGCAGGTCCTAACCCTGAAATAGTTGAAAAGACCTTCAACATTGAACTAGTAGAATCAACAGCTTTCTTACCTGGAGTTCTTTCAAGAAAGAAACAAGTTGTTCCACCAATAACAAGTGCTATAAATGCAATGTAATTTTTAAATAAGCTTTTTAAACAAATCTTAGGTTCATTATCTTATTTAGTTGACATACTCTAAGTCACTACTTCATAAAATAATGAACCTAAAATTATAATAAAAATTCTATTTATTCTTTGACTTAATATTCTTATTATTTCCTAAAAGCTTGTCACTCGTATTTTTCCGTACATTTAGGGTCGTAGTGAGAGAACTGGTGTTAGTATAAAATAGTGGACATGATAACTCGAACTAAGTAAAATAATATTTAGTTAAGAAAGGATGTGTCCTAATGGGTAAAGGAAAGAGATAT
>CACZYK010000024.1 GCA_902785295.1 uncultured Clostridium sp. | reverse complement strand
GCGTTCGTCCTGAGCCAGGATCAAACTCTCAATAAAAAGTTTAATCTCTAATCTCAAAAAACTTACTAATAAAAGAATTGCTGGTTTTTATAACTTATTATTCTGTTCAATTTTCAAAGACCAATTTTTACTTTATCGCCCTCAAGCGACTTTTTCATTTTATCATCAAACTTTTTTCTTGTCAATAATTTTTTTTGATTATTTTTTCAAGTTTGTTTGACAACAAAATTTATCCTATCACTTTTTTACTTACTAGTCAACAATTTTTTAAATCACTTTCTTTAATTATTAACTATGTGTTTCAGCGACGTGTCTTATCTTATCACACTAAATAAATTTCTACTATTTTTTATATGTATTAGAAGTTATCCATTCTCTATTTCCTCTATTTTTCTTAATATTTCTTGTTTTTTTATATAATGATACACTTGGATATGTTTCTATTAATTCTTTAATCATACATTCTTATTTAAACTACTATTTATAAAAATTATTACAAATCTTTTTATATTAAATTTACAAAATGAATTCTTTCCCCTATCCCACCCTCATCTTTATTAATAAGCTAATATCTGGTTTTAACATTTATTTGTACTTATTACTCATGTAACTTTACTAGGTGTTACTTTTAATTTTGTTTTAACCCTTTAAACTAAGCATTATTTTCAGTTTATTCTCAACTGTAGAGATAATATTCACTCTTATTAATAAGATTACCATCTATATTTTATTTTTTATTCTACTAAATCTGTTGTCCAATTTAACCCTTGAAGTAATGTATCAATTTCACGATATTCTTTAGACATTTTATCTAACTCTTTTTGTTTTTCTTTCACATTAATTGTGCTAAATATTTTTATTTCTTTATTTGAATATCTATCCACCTTGTTGCTTGCTGAATTTACTAATTCAGTTATTGAACTCATTTTTAATTTAAGCATATCCCTTTCCACAATCATATCTGATATGCTTTTACCTTTAATGTAAGTGTTACTATTGGTTTTATTTATTAATTTTATTATATCTTCTAATTTTTTTACACTACTATCTAGCTCTTTAAGTAAATCTTCTGGATCTTCTGCTGGGGTATCTCCTTCTTGAACTTGAGAATTTGCTATTAATCTACTTTTTAACTGATATACTTTTCTTTGTAAATCTGCTCTTATATTTAAAGCCTCTGCTAATTTCATGAAATCACCTCTAAATTTTTAAGTTAATAACTTGAATCTATTATAATTTGTATTATAATCTATTTTATTTCTTTTAAAAGACAAAAACCTTGCACATTTATACTTATTAACTTTTCACAAAGTTATCCACAATTAATAATAAATATTTTTATTTTTAAAAAAGAATTGTGGATAATAAGTGTATTTTATTATCTACAATTCTTTTTATAGTTTATTTATTCTTCTGAATCTGTATCTTCTATTTCGCTCATAGCTCTTTCAACTAATTTCTCTAAGCTTGAGTCATTTTTTGATGTTTCTTTTGAAATATTATCTTGTATTTCTTTATCAACATCTGATGATATTTTTGTAATAGCAACTACTTTTTCATCCTCATTAGTTCTCATTAAAGTAACACCCATAGCAGACCTACTTGTTACAGATATATCACTAACATTTATTCTTATAGCTACTCCACTTGAATTTATAAGCATCAATTCATCATTTGGTTTACATATAGTTGCTCCAGCAAGTTTACCTGTCTTTTCACTTATCTTATATGTTATTAAACCTACACCATTTCTTTGTTGTATCTTATATTGCTCAATTGGAGTTCTCTTTCCGAATCCATTTTCACTTATTACAAGAACTTCTTCCCCTGGAACTGCTATATCCATACATACAGCTATATCATCATCTTTAAGATTTATTGCTCTTACTCCTGCTGCTGTTCTACCCATTGGTCTTACAGATTTTTCATTAAACTTAATAGCATAACCATTTTGAGTTACCATTATGATATCTGCATCCCCTCTAGTTATCTTAACTTTAAGAAGTTCATCTCCTTCTCTTAGGTTTATAGCTATAAGACCATTTTTTCTTAGATTTTTAAATTCTTCTAAAGGAGTTTTCTTAACTAATCCTTGTTTAGTTCCCATAAATAAGAAACCTTCTCTTACATCATCTTTAACAGTTAATATAGTCTCTATTCTTTCATCAGGCTCAATTGCAATTAAGTTTACTATATTTGTGCCTTTAGCAGTTCTTCCTGCTTCAGGTATTCTATAAGCTCTTAATTTATATACTCTGCCCTTATTTGTGAAGAATAATACATCTGAATGAGTAGAAGTTACCATAACATGCTCTACGTAGTCATCTTCTTTAGTGGTCATGGCTTGAATACCCTTTCCACCTCTTCTTTGAGCAGAATAAGTATCAGATGATATTCTCTTTATATATCCAGCATGAGTAAGTGTTATAGTAACCTCTTCCTCCTGAATTAAATCTTCAATATCAATATCATTAGCTACTTCTTCTATATGAGTTCTTCTTTCATCATTATATTTATTCTTAATTTCTGTTAATTCATCTTTTATTACACCAAAAAGTTTTTCTTCACTTTCAAGTATTGATGTTAGATATTCTATCTGCTTTATTAATTCTTGATATTCTTCTTCAATTTTTTCTCTTTCTAAACCAGTTAATTTTTTAAGTTTCATTTCAAGAATAGCAACAGCTTGCTTTTCTGATAAGCCAAATCTATCTATTAATGTGGTTTTAGCTATTTCATTAGTTTTTGAATTTCTTATTATGCTTATTACTTCATCGATGTAATCTAAAGCTATTATTAATCCTTCTAAAATATGAGCTCTTGCCTTAGCTTTATTTAAATCAAATATTGTTCTTCTTGTAATAACATCCTTTTGATAAGCTATATAATGCTCTAAAATCTGTTTTAAGTTTAAAATTTGTGGTTGATTATCCACAAGAGCAAGCATTATAACCCCAAAAGTATCTTGCATTTTTGTATGTTTATATAAAAGGTTTAAGACAACATTAGGATTAGCATCCTTCTTTAATTCAATAACAATTCTCATACCTTCTCTATCAGATTCATCTCTTAAATCTGATATTCCAACAATCTTTTTATCTTTTACTAAATCAGCAATACTTTCTATAAGCTTTGCTTTATTAACTTGATATGGTATCTCTGTAACAATAATTCTATGTCTAGAGTTTTCTTCTTCTATTTCAGCTTTTGCTCTTACAGTTATCTTTCCTTTACCAGTTTCATAAGCTGCTCTTATTCCTGATTTGCCCATTATGGTTGCAGCTGTTGGGAAGTCTGGACCTTTTATAACAGTCATAAGGTCTGCAACTGTTGAGTCTGGGTTATCTATAAGCATAACTGTAGCATCAATTACTTCTCCTAAGTTATGTGGTGGTATATTAGTTGCCATACCAACAGCTATTCCTGCGGAACCATTTACCAATAAGTTAGGAAATCTTGATGGCAATACCATAGGTTCTTTTTCTTCACCATCAAAGTTAGGACCAAAATCTACAGTGTCTTTATTTATGTCTCTTAACATTTCTACAGCTATCTTATTCATTTTTGCTTCTGTATATCTCATAGCAGCTGGACTATCTCCATCCACAGAACCAAAGTTACCATGGCCATCAACTAACATATATCTCATAGAGAAGTCTTGAGCCATTCTTACTAAAGCATCATAAACAGAAGAATCTCCATGTGGATGATATTTACCTAAAACATCTCCAACTATTCTAGCACACTTTCTATAGCCTTTATCAGGGTATAATCCTAATTCGTGTAGAGAATATAATATTCTTCTATGAACAGGCTTTAATCCATCTCTTACATCTGGTAGTGCACGACCAACTATAACACTCATTGAGTAATCTATATAACATCTTTGCATTTCTTCATTAATGTCAATAGGAATTACTTTCCCTTCATTAAAATTCATGTACTTCACCTCATATTAGTACTAAATATCTAAAATTCCTTTCTTAGCATTTTGTATAATGAACTCTTTTCTAGGTTCTACTTTTTCTCCCATGAGAATAGTAAATATTTCGTCTGCAAGCATGGCATCACCTACAGTTACTTTTTTTAGTATCCTCTTTTCAGGGTCCATAGTAGTATCCCATAACTGTTCAGCATTCATTTCTCCAAGACCTTTATATCTTTGGATATCAGTAGAGCTATCTTTTCCGCCAAATTCCTCTAAAATTTCATTTAACTCTTTATCGCTATAAGCATATTCTTGTCTTTTTCCTTTTTTAACTTTATATAATGGTGGCTGAGCAATATATACATGCCCTCCATCTATTAGCTCTCTCATGTATCTATAGAAGAATGTTAACAATAATGTTCTTATATGAGCACCATCAACATCTGCATCTGTCATTATTATTATTCTATCATATCTTATTTTTTCTATATTAAAGTCTTCTCCAATTCCTGCACCAAATGCTGTAATCATGGATTTTATTGTGTCTGCATTTAATATTCTATCTAATCTTTGCTTTTCAACATTTAATATTTTACCTCTTAATGGTAATATAGCTTGAAATCTTCTATTTCTTCCTTGCTTTGCAGAACCACCTGCAGAATCTCCTTCGACTATATATATCTCACATTCTTTTGGATCTTTTGATGAGCAATCTGCTAACTT
This sequence comes from uncultured Clostridium sp., assembly GCA_902785295.1. Lineage (GTDB taxonomy): Bacteria > Bacillota > Clostridia > Clostridiales > Clostridiaceae > Clostridium. Next base: position 59,097 of record CACZYK010000024.1, on the reverse strand, counting down.
TCCTGGAAGAGATGAACGTTCTAAGACAGATTTTCTTGTTAATTCCCTTGCTTTTCTAGCAGCTTCTCTTGCTCTTGATGCCATTAAAGCTTTATCTATAATGATTTTACCTATTCCAGGATTTTCTTCTAAGAATGTTCCTACTTTTTCTGCAACAATTGAATCCACAATTCCTCTTACTTCACTGTTTCCAAGTTTTGTTTTAGTTTGACCTTCAAATTGAGGTTCTTCAATTTTTACTGATATAACTGCAGTTAGACCTTCTCTAATGTCTTCTCCTGATAATTTTTTGTCATTTTCTTTTAAATATCCATATTTTTTGCCATAATCATTGAATACTCTTGTAATAGCAGTTTTAAATCCAACTAAATGAGTACCACCTTCAACAGTGTCTATATTATTAGCAAAAGAAAATAAATTTTCTGTATATCCATCATTGTATTGAAGAGCTACTTCTACTGACACCTTATCTTTTAAGCCTTCAACATATATGGGTTCTGGATGTAATGTTTCTTTATTTCTGTTTAAATAACTTACAAAAGATTTAATGCCTCCTTCATAGTGGAATTCTTCTTTATTATCATCTCTTTTGTCAATTAATGTTATATGTATTCCTTTGTTTAAGAAAGCTAATTCTCTTAATCTTTGTGATAATACACTAAAATCATATACAGTTTCATCGAATATTTCAGGGTCAGGTTTAAAATATACAGTTGTACCAGTTTCATCTGATGAACCTATATTTTTTAATTCACTAACAACCTTACCTCTTTCATAAGCTTGTTGCCATATGCTTCCTTCTCTTTTAATGGTAACAATACATTTTTCAGATAAGGCATTTACAACTGATGCACCAACACCATGCAATCCTCCTGAAACCTTGTATCCTCCTCCACCAAATTTTCCACCTGCATGTAATATAGTCATAATAACTTCAACTGTAGGCTTTTTCATTTTTGGATGTATACCAACAGGCATACCTCTACCATCATCTACAACTTCTATTGAATTATCTTCGTTAATTGTAATAACTATTTTTTTACAATATCCTGCTAGTGCTTCATCAATACTATTATCAACAATTTCATATACTAGATGATGTAATCCTCTAGAGCTGGTACTTCCTATGTACATACCAGGTCTTTTTCTTACTGCTTCAAGTCCTTCAAGAACCTGAATCTGATTTTCATCATAACTTTGCTTATTATTTTCCAAAATAGATTCCTCCTAAAAAATTTTGTATCTGCACAATGAAGGTTTTAAATATTGGACTAAAGGTTATAATCCATATCTGTTCTTTTGGTTAATGTGGTTGAAGATATTGGAGAAAGGTAAATCTTGCTTTTTTTATCCACCTCAGCAATAACAAAGGATTTTGGATTTTCTTTTGTTATCCTCTCCACAAACCCATCTTCTTCAGCCATTCTTAAAAATTGATTGGTATCAGAGCTGTATTTAGTTGATTGTAAATCAAATATTCCAATTACATCTTTTATTGGTACAACTACATTCTCTCCTAAATGTAAAAACATAAAATCCCTCCTCACTAATTAGAAACTATTCCATTCTTAACTTTAAAGATTTTAGAGTTTGAATCTAAATAACTATATATATCTTCAATTCCTGTACAAGTGATAACTGTTTGTATTTCTCCTATTGTACTTAAAATATACTTTTTTCTACTAAAATCTAATTCAGATAAAACATCATCTAACAATAGAACAGGATACTCTCCTGTAATCTCTTTTATTATCCTCAAAGAAGCAAATTTTATTGTAAGAACTGCTGTTCTCTGCTGACCTTGTGAACCAAAGTTTTTTATGTCAACATTATTTATAAATATAGAAAAATCATCTCTATGAGGTCCTATTGTAGATATACCTTTTTCAATATCCTTCTTCCTGCTTTTTTTTAAAGCCTCATAAAAATTTTCTTTTATATTACTTAAGTTTTTTATGGTTGATTGATATTTAAATTCTATATTTTCTTTATTTGAAGTTATATCTTTATGCACTTGAACACCATAATAATTAAGCTTTTCAACATACTTTAAGCGTTCTTTTATTACATATTCACCATAAGATGATAATTGTTCATCATAAATATCAAGCATTTCTTCACTTAAGTTTTTATTTTTTAAGACCACGTTCCTCTCATTAAGAACTTTATTGTATTGAACAAGGTTATAATAATATTTTTTATTAAGCTGACATAACTCCATATCTATAAATCTTCGTCTTACTCCTGGCGAATCTTTTACAATTTTTAAGTCTTCTGGAGAAAACATAACTACATTAAAAATTCCAAACAATTCACCTATTTTATTAATTTTGATAGAATTAACTTTAATAGCTTTTTTTCCATCTTTTAAGATTTTTATGTCTATTTTTTTATCAAGTCTTTCTTTAGCTATTCCTAAACTTATATATGATTCATGATTATTCCAATTAATAAGTTCTCTATCTCTTGTAGTTCTATGGGATTTTGCAAAAGCACAATAATAAATGGCTTCTAGTATGTTTGTTTTTCCTTGAGCATTATCTCCTATAAAAACATTAACACCTTTTCCAAAATTTATATCAAGCTTTTCATAGTTTCTATAATTAATTAACATTAGTTTTTTTATAAACATCTATAAACACCCATTTAATTATATCACAAAGCTAAAATAAACTCACCTTTGTATTATTTTATAATCTTCACCTTCAAAACTAACAATATCCCCATCTCTTAATTTTTTTCCACGTTGAGTACAAATTTCACCATTAACACTTACAAGATTTTCTTGTATACACATTTTTGCCTCTCCACCTAAAGAAACAGCACCACACCACTTCAAGAAAGAATCTAATTTTATAAATTCTGTATTTATTTCAATTTCTTTCATAATTTAAACACTTCCTCCTATCTAAGTAATCTTACTGGTAAAATTAAATATTTATACGAATCATTATCTTTTGCTTTTATAACACATGGAGTTATGCTTGATGTCATTTCTAATCTTATAACATCTTCTTCCATATTCTTTAGTACATCAAGTAAATATCTTGAATTAAATGCGATTTCAAGTTCTTCTCCTTGCATATTTACTTCAACTTCTTCTCTTACTTTTCCTAATTGAGAGTTTGATGTTATAATTAATAGGTCATCTTCAATTTTTAATTTAATTAGATTGCTATTTCCTTCCTTAGACATTAAAGAAGCTCTTTCAATACCATTTTGTAAATCCTGTCTATTTACAATAACTAAAAGTTTGTATTCTTGTGGTAATAAAGAAGCATAGTTTACAAACTTTCCGTCTAATAATCTAGAAATAATCTTTGTATGTTCTAAGTTAAATAATATTTGATTTTTAGTAAAAGTAATATTCACCAAGTTATCCACATCTTCAAGTATTTTAGACACCTCATTTAAAGTTTTTCCGGGGATAACTACTTCAATATTAAATTCACTATCTAAGTATTCACTTTTCACTGCAAGTCTATACCCATCTAAAGCTACAAGATTAAGATTTTGTTCTTTAATTTCAAATAACACCCCTTGCAATATTGGTCTTGTTTCATCTTGAGCTACTGCAAATGAAGTGCTCTTTATCATGTTTTTTAATATGTTTTGAGGAACACTTATTTGTTTTTCATCAGTTATTTCTGGTAATGCAGGGTATTCATCTGGATTCATTGATACTACATTGAATATGGATTTTTCACAACTTATTTGTACTGTATCATTTTCAATTACTTCAATTTTTACTTCGGAATTTGGTAGCTTTCTTATAATTTCCCCAAATATCTTAGAATCTATAACTATACTTCCGTTTTCTAATATATTTGCTTCTACTTTTGTTTCTATTGATAAATCTTTATCAGAACCTATTAATGTTACTCCATTAGAATCAGCTTTTATATAAATACCTTCTAAAATAGGCATAGTTGATTTTCCTGTTATTGCTTTTTGAACTATTAAAATACCTTCTTGTAATTTTTGTTTTTCACATATAAAAATCATAAAATAACCTCCAAAAATAATTCACAATTAGTTAATGTTAATTTTTCTTTAATATAGATAGATATAATAAATAAATATAGTAGTAGTAGTAGGTACTGTGGATAATGTTGATAAGTTATTATAACCTAGAAAAAATCAAGGTTCAAGAGCTAAAAAATCTGTGGATAACTTGTGGATTATTTGTTCAAGTTATCCACATTATCCACAAGTAATATTTTGTTAACAATAAAATTAACAAATTACCCACAAGTTATCCACAGGCTTTTATGTATAGTTGTGGATTAAATTTGCTTTAATTTTTTAATTATGTCATCAATAGTACTTTGCAATCCTTCATCTGTTTTAAGATTTTCAGAAATTTTTTCATAAGCATGAATTACAGTAGTGTGGTCTCTTCCTCCAAACTCTTCACCTATTTTAGGAAGTGACATATCTGTTAGCTTTCTGCTTAAATACATAGCTATTTGTCTTGGGTATGCTACGTTTCTTGTTCTTTTTTGAGATTTAAAGTCTTGTACCCTTAAATTAAAATAGCTAGATACAATATCTTGAATAGAATCTATTGTTATACTTTTTGCTTGCCTTTTAGATATTATATCTTTTAAAGCTTCAGAGGCTAAATCAACAGTAATTTCCCTATTAGTTAATGATGAATAAGCTACTATTCTTATAAGTGCCCCTTCAAGTTCTCTTATGTTTGATTTTATTTTAGTTGCAATATAGACCATTACTTCATTAGGTACATTAAGTCTTTCTACATCGGCCTTCTTCTTCAAAATTGCCATTCTTGTTTCAAAATCAGGTGCTTGAATATCAGCAATAAGACCCCATTCAAATCTAGAACGTAATCTATCTTCTAAAGTTGGAATTTCTTTAGGTGCTCTATCTGATGATAGTATTATTTGTTTATTTGCTTCATGTAGTGCATTAAAGGTGTGGAAAAATTCTTCTTGAGTTCCTTCCTTTCCAGCAATAAATTGAATATCATCTATTAATAAAACATCTACATTTCTGTATTTGTTTCTAAATTCTTCATTTTTATCGTGTTTTATTGAATTTATAAGTTCATTTGTAAATTTTTCTGATGATATATATTCAACTTTAGCTTTAGGATTATTTTCAAGAATGTAATGTCCTATTGCGTGCATTAAGTGAGTTTTTCCTAGTCCAACTCCTCCATATATAAATAAAGGATTATATGCCTTAGCTGGTGCTTCTGCAACAGCTAAAGAAGCAGCGTGAGCAAATCTATTACTATTACCAATGACAAATGAATCAAATGTATATTTAGGATTAAGAGTATTAGATATTTCATCATTTAAAGATAAGCGTTTAACCTTTTGTTGGTTTTGTGTTTCCTCTAAGGCAACTTCAGAGGAAATTAAAAATTCTAATTTATATAGCTTAGAGCAGATACCTTGAATTGAATTGGCTACTAAATCTTTATATCTATTATTGAGAATATCACGAGTAAAAGCATTAGGTACACTAATTTTTATTGTATCTTCTGATATTGATATTGGACTGCAGCTTTTCATCCAAGTATTAAAACTTACTTCACTCATTTCATTTTTTAAAACATTTAATGTTTTTTCCCATAAGTCTTGTAAATTAGCATCCATTATTTATCCTCCAAAAAAAATTTTTTTTATAGTTATTAACAAGATATTAACAACTTATACACAAGTTATCCACAAAATCTAGAAAAATAATTTAGACCTGTGGAAAATGTGGATAAAGTTATCCACACTGTGGATAACTTTTAACAAAAAAAGAGTTATCCACAGAAATTTTAAAAAAAGTTATACACAGTCTAAATATAGCTGAAATTAGCATAAAATCAAGAAAAAATAAAAAAGATATGCGAAAAAAATATACTTTTCAACAGGTTATTAACAAACTTATTCACATATGTGGATAAGTTTAATTTATCCACAATTTATTCACAATCTTTTATTATAATAGCATATCAAAAGATTAGTATTCAATAAGTTATCCACAAAATCCACAGAAAAAAGTTTGTGATTTAAATTTAATTAATAATTAAACTAGGTTCTTGACACAAGATGAGTAAATATATATAATTGTTTAAGTAACTTAAAATTTAGATAGATAGTTAATTACTATAAAAATTTGATGATAAGAAGGGGGTGTAGTGATAATGTTCATGACATACCAACCTAAAAAGAGACAAAGAAAAAAAGAACATGGATTCAGAAAAAGAATGAGTACTTTATCAGGAAGAAACGTTCTTAAGAGAAGAAGACAAAAAGGTAGAAAAAAATTAACAGCATAAGGGCCGCATTTGTGGCCTTTTTTCTGCAAAATGCGGAAAAAGGAGTATAGAAATACCTATGGTTTATAAATTAAAGAAAAATATTGAGTTTAGAATTGTATATAGAAGAGGAAAATCTTTTGCTAATGATATTTTGGTACTATATGTACTAAAAAATAATAAGAATAAAGATAAAGATAATTCCTTATATAATAAAGTAGGGATTTCTGTAAGCAAAAAAGTTGGAAACAGTGTTGTTAGAAGCAGAAGCAAAAGATTAATCTTAGAAAATTATAGAATTAAGCAAAATAATATTAATAAAAAAGGTTATGATTTTGTTTTTGTAGCGAGAACAAAAATTAAAGATAGAAGTTATCATGATGTAGAAAAAGCCATGGATAATTTATTTAACAAGGCAGGTTTATACAATGAAAAAAATGATAATATATCTAATAAAAATATATAGAAAAAAAATTTCACCAATGTATCCACCAAGGTGTAAATATGTTCCAACATGCTCTCAATATGCTTTAGAGGCTATTGAAAAATATGGGATTATAAAAGGAGGACTTATGTCTATATGGCGTATTTTAAGGTGCAATCCTTTTAGTAAAGGTGGATTTGACCCTGTAAAATGAAGGAAAAAAATAGTTATTAAAAATATTAGAGAAAGGAGGAGCTACTTAGATGAAACAAACTTACAAAGTAACACAATAAAAGTTATTGTAAGTGTGTACCGATGACTAGTCGGGAGTTTGCTACTGTGGAGTATTATACCAAATGTAAGTAGCTTTGAATTTATTCATTGCAAAAGCAGATACATTGAAGCAGTAAGATAAAATCGTGAGATTTATCCAAATCATCTAGCATGTACAGTTGTATATGTTTTTAGTAGCAGTATGTATATGTTAAAACTGTTTGCACCAATAACGAAATTTTTTACAATAATATTTGAAGCTATACATAATCTGGTTGTTTCATTAGGGGTAACAGGAGGAGCATCTTACGTATTGGCAATTACCATTTTGACAGTAATAATAAGAGCTTGCTTGTTACCTTTTAATATTAAGTCTGCAAAGTCTTCAAAAAAGATGCAAGAGATACAACCAGAGGTTAAGAAGATTCAAGAAAAGTATAAAAATGATCCACAAAAAGCTCAAATGGAATTGATGAATCTTTACAAAGAGAAAGATGTAAGTATGACAGGTGGATGTCTTCCAGCATTACTTCCTTTACCAATACTTATGGCATTATATGGAGTTTTCTATAGTGCTAGTATGAAAGCACAAATTAAAGGACTATCATTTTTATGGATTGAAAATTTAGCAGAACCTGATAAACTATTTATATTACCTATATTAGCTGCAATTACTACTTATATACCTTCATATTTAATGACTAAAGCAACTCCTGCAAATAGTGGTACACCTAATATGTCTGGTATGAATATAGGTATGTCTTTAATGATGGCATTTATGTCAATAAACTTTCAATCAATTCTTGTAATATACTGGGTTGTTGGTGGAATAATTCAAATAGGAAATACCTATTTTATAAACTATAGACCAGCTAAGAAAGAAGCATTAGAATTAAAAGCTAAAGAAGAAGAAAAAGCAGCTTTAAGTGGTTCAAAATTTTTTATGCAAGAATATGAGGAAACTAATAAAGCAAGCAAAAAAAAGAAGAAAAAAGGAAAAAAATAATTAATACTTAACTTTACTTTTATTAAGGTGGGTGAATATGGTATGAAAACTGTTGAAATGAGTGGGAAAACTGTTGAAGAAGCTATTGATAAGGCTTTAGAATCTTTGAATGAAGAAAAGGATAATGTTATTATTGAAGTAATTGATGAAGGTACTAAAGGATTATTTAACTTAATTGGAGGAAAACCAGCTAAGGTAAAAGTTACAGTTAAGCCTAATCATGTTGACGAAGCTAAAAAATTCTTAATTGATGTTCTTGCTAATATGAAAATAGATGGTGAGGTTACAGTTAAGGAGGAAAAGGACTTAGTAACTATGAGCATTACTGGTCCTAAAATGGGGTTAATAATAGGATATAGAGGAGAAACATTAGATTCTTTACAGTATTTAGTTTCTCTTATTGTTAATAAAGATCATGATAAGCCTTATAAGAAAGTTGTTCTAGATACAGAAAATTATCGACAGAAGAGAGAAGAAACCTTGAAAAAGGTTGCTCAGAAAGCAGCATATAAGGTTAAAATGAGTAAAAGACCTTATAAATTAGAACCTATGAATCCATACGAAAGAAGAATAATTCATTCAGCTCTTCAAGATGATAAAGAGGTAATTACTCATAGTGAAGGGGAAGAACCTCATAGAAGAGTTGTAATAGAAATAAAGAAGTAATAGAACTAAAATTAGAAAGCCGAAAAGGCTTTCTTTTATTTTAAAAAAATTTAAGCTTTTTTGACTATAACATTAATGTTTTGTAAAATATATTAATATGTATTATGATATTTAAGGAGAGGATTTTTGATGAAAGAATTTGATACAATTTGTGGTATAGCAACTCCTTTAGGAGAGGGTGGAATATCAATAATAAGAGTATCAGGAAGTGATTCTTTAAAGATAATAAATAAGATTTTTAAAGGAAAAAATGCTTCTGATATATTAGATATGAAAAGTTATACCATGAGATATGGTCATATATGTGATATCAATTCAAAATTTGAAATAGATGAAGTAATTATAAGTTATATGAAAGGCCCAAGAAGCTTTACAGCAGAAGATGTGGTTGAAGTAAATTGTCATGGAGGAGTTGTATCCACAGGAAGAGTTTTAGAGGAGATTATAAAGGCGGGAGCCAGAATTGCAGAGCCAGGAGAATTTACTAAGAGAGCTTTTCTAAATGGACGTATAGATTTAAGTCAAGCAGAAGCTGTTATGGACATTATAAGAGCTAAGACTGACTTATCAATGAAATCTGCTGTTATGCAAAGTAATGGAGCTCTTTCTAAGGAAATAGGTAAGCTTAGAGAGTATATGCTTAATACTTTAGCTTTAATAGAATATTCTGTTGATTTTACAGAGGATGATGAAGAACCAGATGAAACAATTCCTATAAGAGTTCAAGAACAGTTAACTATTGCAATAAAAGATATTAATAAGTTATTAGAAGGTGCTAATGAAGGGCGTATAATAAGAGATGGTTTAAAGCTTGCTATAATAGGAAAGCCAAATGTTGGAAAATCTTCTTTATTAAATTGTTTATTAAAAGAAAAAAGAGCTATAGTAACTGATATTCCTGGAACAACAAGAGATATTATAGAGGAATTTATAAGCTTAGATGGTATTCCAGTAAAGATAACTGATACTGCTGGAATTAGAGAGACTGAAGATGAGGTAGAAAAGATAGGGGTAGAGAGATCAAGAGAAAAAATTGATGAAGCTGATTTAATAGTTTTAATGCTTGACTCATCACGTCCATTAGAGATTGAGGATAGAGAAATTATAGATAAGGTTAAAAATAAGAAGTATGTAGTCCTTATGAATAAAAATGATTTAGAGAAAAAAATAAGTGATGAAGACATAAAAGACCTTAAAAATGTAATTTACATATCTGCTAAAACTGGATTTGGAATAGATGAATTAAAAGAAAAAGTTAAAGAATTATTTTTCAATGGAGAAGTTGATAGCGAAAGTATGATTATATCTAATAATAGACATAAACAGGCTTTATATAGAGCTTTAGAAAATTGTCAAGAAGCTTTAGATAGAGTAAAATCTAATGAGTATTTAGATTTAATTTCGATATATGTAACATCAGCTCTAAAAGCCTTAGGAGAAATCACAGGTTCAGAGCTTGAAGAGGATTTAATAAATAAAATATTTAGCGAATTTTGCGTAGGAAAGTAGGAGTAAAAAATGAGATATGATGCTGGAGAATTTGATATTATCATTGTAGGTGCTGGCCATGCAGGCTGTGAAGCAGCACTTGCAAGTGCAAGATTGGGTCTAAAAACTTTAGTATGTACAATAAGTTTAGATTCTATTGCTATGATGCCATGTAATCCTAATATAGGAGGAACTGCTAAAGGACATTTAGTTAGAGAAATTGATGCATTAGGTGGCCAAATGGGAATAAATATTGACCGTACATTTATACAGTCAAAAATGCTTAATACATCTAAAGGTCCTGCAGTGCACTCATTAAGAGCACAGGCTGATAAGATAAAATATCAAAGAACAATGAAAAGAACATTAGAAGAACAAGAAAATCTTTATATAAAACAAATTGAAGTTACTGATTTATTAGTAGAAGATAAAAAGATAGTTGGAGTAGTTACTAAAAATGGAGCTACATTTAAGTGTAAAGCAGTTGTTTTGGCAACAGGAACTTATTTAAGAGGAAAGATTATCATTGGAGAGGTAAGTTATAGTGGAGGTCCTAATGGACTTTTCCCTGCTAAGGATTTATCTCAAAGCTTATTGGATTTAAATATAATTTTAAGAAGATTTAAAACTGGAACACCAGCAAGAGTAAATAGAAGGTCATTAGATTTATCAAAAATGATTGAACAACCTGGAGATAAAAAGATAGTACCATTTTCTTTTATGAATGAAAATGTAGATAGAGAACAAGTATCATGTTATTTAACTTATACCAATGAAGAAACCCATAAAATTATAAGAGAAAATATTGGAAGGTCACCAATATATAATGGAAGTATAAAAGGAATAGGACCAAGATATTGTCCATCAATTGAAGATAAGGTTATGAGATTCCCAGATAAAACTCAACATCAAATATTTATAGAACCAGAAGGAGAAGATACATTAGAAATGTATGTAGGAGGATTTAGTTCTTCTCTTCCAGAAGAGGTTCAAATAAAGATGCTTAGAACATTACCTGGCTTAGAAAATGCAGAGATGCTTAGAACTGCATATGCAATAGAATATGATTCAATTGACCCTACACAATTAAAGCCTACATTAGAATTTAAAGAGATAGAAGGATTATATGGTGCAGGACAATTAAATGGAAGTTCTGGATATGAAGAAGCTGGAGCACAAGGGATTATAGCAGGTATAAATGCTGCTTTAAAAGTACAAGGAAAAGAACCTTTAATATTAACAAGATCAGATGCTTATATAGGAGTTTTGATTGATGATTTAGTAACCAAAGGAACAAATGAACCTTATAGAATGATGACTTCTAGGGCTGAATATAGACTTCTTTTAAGACAAGATAATGCAGACTTTAGATTAACTGAAATTGGTCATAAAGTTGGTTTAGTTACAGAAGAAAGATATGAAAAATTCCTTAAGAGAAAAAATGCAGTTGAAGGTGAAATAGAAAGACTAAAAAATCTTCAAATAACAAATAAAAAAGAAGTAGGGGAATTCTTAGAATCATTGGGTTCTGCTGAATTAAAGAAGCCTACAAGCTTATATGAATTAATAAAAAGGTCAGAATTAGATTACTTCTCATTGGCACCACTTGACCCAGAAAGAGAAGAACTTTCAGAGGATATTGGAGAGCAAGTAAATGTAAGAGCAAAGTATGAAGGGTATATAGCTAAGCAATTAGAACAGGTTAATCAATTTACTAAGTTTGAAAAGAAATTATTGCCTGGTGATATTGACTATTCAGATGTAAAAGGACTTAGAACAGAGGCTATACAAAAGCTTAGCAATATAAGACCTGTAAGCATAGGTCAAGCCTCTAGAATATCTGGAGTTTCTCCAGCTGATATATCTGTACTTTTAATTTATTTAGAGCATCAATATAGTAAAAGATAATGGAGGGCTTAAATGAAGTTTTATGAATTAATGAAAAATGCCACAGAAGAAGTAGGAATGTCTTTAAGTAATGAACAATATGATAAATTCATGAAATATATGAGCTTAATACAAGAATGGAATGAAAAAGTAAACTTAACAGCCATAACAGAGGACGAAGAGATTGTTAAAAAACATTTTATAGATTGTATAAAAGCATATAAAAGTGATGAATTAAAAAAAGCAGAAACTATAATAGATGTTGGAACTGGTGCAGGTTTTCCTGGAATTCCAATAGCTATTATGGATGAAAAGAAAAAAGTTACTTTATTAGATTCACTAAATAAAAGAATTAATTTTTTAAACTTAGTTATAAGTGAATTAGGATTAAAAAATGTTAAAACAATTCATTCAAGGGCAGAAGATGGAGCTAGAACAAAAGAGTTAAGAGAAAAATTTGATATAGCAACATCTAGAGCAGTAGCTAACATGGCAGTATTATCAGAATTCTGCCTTCCTTATGTTAAAGTTGGAGGAAGCTTTGTTGCATTAAAGGGTCCTGCTATTGAAGAGGAGCTTGAAGGAAGCAGAAATGCTATAGGAGTATTAGGTGGAAAATTAAAAAATATAATTGAGGTAAAGATAGAAGAAACAGATTTAAATCACAATATAGTTATAGTTAATAAAATTAAAGAGTGTCCGCCTAATTATCCAAGAAAAGCAGGAATAGTTAACAAAAAACCAATAAAATAATTGTAAAAAAATTACTTTAAAAGAAGGAAAATACATATGCTTTGTAGAAATTATATTAAGAGTATATTTTAAGGATGGTTGTGAGAAGCATATGAATAGAGAAATAATAAACATTAAGACTGAACAGATAATTCCAAACACATATCAACCACGAAAAAATTTTAACGAAGAAGCATTAATGGAATTATCACAATCAATTAAGGAGCATGGAATAATACAGCCCCTTACTGTTAGAAAAATAGGGGGTATATATGAGTTAGTTGCAGGAGAAAGGCGTTGGAGAGCCGCTAGAATGTTATTATTAGAAGAAGTGCCTTGTACTATATTAGATATAACTGATAGAGAGTCTGCACAAATAGCCCTTTTAGAAAATCTTCAAAGAGAGGATTTAAATTTTATAGAAGAAGCAGAAGCATATTATAATTTAATTCATGATCATAATTTTACACAAGAAGAGATAGCTATAAAGATGGGTAAAAAGCAATCTACAATTGCTAATAAATTAAGATTATTAAAATTGTCAGAGAAGGTCAGAGAATTATGTATTAATAATTTTTTAACTGAAAGACATGCACGAGCTTTATTAACAATACCAAGTGAAGAACTTCAGATAAAAATAATTAAACAAGTAGTTAAAGAAAAGCTAAATGTTCAGGCTACAGAAGAACTAATTAATAAAGAACTTTTGAAATTAGCAGGAGAGCAATATAAAAATAGAAATAAAAATATAACAACAGTTTTCCCAGCAAAGCTTTATGTTAATACTATAAAGCAAATTTTTAATAAATTTAATATACCTGTTGATTACAAACTTGATGATTCTGAAGAGTATATTCAGATAATAGTAAATATATCTAAAAGTAAAAAATAAGAATTTTATTATAAAATTTTAAATGTTTCACGTGAAACATAGTTTAAATTGTTTCACGTGAAACAATATTAAGAGATGAGGCTTTTTTAAGTCTCTATTTTTTTGCTTATAAGGAAATTATATGTCAAAAAAAGTTTATACTATTAAGTTGCTAAACTGTGGATAAATTTGTGGATAAATTTGTGGATAACTTGTTAATATAAGTTTAATAAAATAAATAAGTTTAAAATTTTCTTTTCTTTAATTAAGGCATTAAGTATTATTTTGTGCACTTTAGAAGCATTAGGATAAAATAAAAAATAATAATTCACATTTTTTCACAGAAAGTTTATCCCTGTGGATAAGTTGTGGATAACTTTTTAGTTAATAATAAATTAATATTTTATATTATAAGATATTTGTAAAAAAATCTTTTATTATAGAAAAACATTATATATAATAAATATATGAATAATTCTAATTTGAGAGAGTTTATTAACTATAATATATGTTATTTTTTTTAAGGGGGTGTGGCTCTACTTTAGAGCTTTTTTATATGAAAATAATTTGTATTTTTAACCAAAAAGGTGGAGTTGGAAAAACTACCACTAATATTAATTTATGTGCTTATTTAGCAATGGAAGGCTATAAAGTTTTAACAATAGATATAGACCCACAAGGAAATACAACTAGTGGTTTTGGACTAGATAAAAAGAACTTAGAAGTATCTATGTATGATGTGTTAACTACAGATTTGTCATTAAAGGAAGTTATTGTAAAAAGTGATTTGGTGCAAAATTTATATGTTGCACCATCAACAATGGATTTAGCAGGAGCAGAAGTTGAGATGATAGGAATGCCTAGTAGAGAAACTATGCTTCTAAATAAAGTAAAAGAAATAAAGGATGAATATGACTATATTTTTATTGATTGTCCTCCATCTTTAGGTGTGTTAACAATAAATGCTTTAACCTGTAGTGATTCAGTACTTATTCCAATTCAATGTGAATTTTATGCATTAGAAGGAGTAGGACAATTAATTAATACAATTCAGTTAGTCAAAAAGTCATTAAATAAAAACTTAGAAATAGAGGGAGTATTAATGACTATGTTTGATTATAGGACAAACCTTAGTAATGAAGTTTATAGTGAGGTTAAAAAATATTTTAAAGATAAAGTATATAAAAATACAATTCCAAGAAATATAAGACTAGCTGAATCTCCAAGCTTTGGATTACCAATAATGTTATATGATGAAAAATGTAAAGGTGCAAAATCTTATTTAGATTTTACTAAAGAATTCTTAAGTAAGCAAAATTAAAGGAAGGGATTACATGAGCAAAAAATTTGGTTTGGGAAAAGGTTTAGGAGCATTAATATCAGAAAACGAGGAAGGTACAAATGAAAGTGGTAATAAGCTATTTATACCATTAAATAAAATAAAAAATAATGCAGAGCAACCTAGAAAGTCTTTTGATAATGAAAAGATAGCAGAACTTGCAGAATCTATAAAACATCATGGAATAATTCAACCTTTAATACTTATGAAAGAAAATGATGATTATGTTATTATTGCTGGAGAAAGAAGATGGCGTGCAGCAAAAATGGTTGGATTAAAAGAGGTACCAGCAATAATTATGGATGTTACAGATAAAGAAGTGTTAGAAATATCTTTAATTGAAAACATTCAAAGACAAGATTTAAATCCAATTGAAGAAGCATTAGCATATAAAAAGTTAATAGATAATTTTAAATTTACTCAAGAAGAGTTAAGTAAAAGAATTGGAAAATCTAGAACGGCTATTACCAATTGTATGAGACTTATGAATTTAGATGATAGAGTAAAAGAATATATTATTCAAGGAGTTTTATCAGAAGGACATGGAAGAGCATTACTTGCAATAGAAGATGGAGATTTGCAATATGCAATTGCTCAAAAGGTAATTGATGAAAGCTTGTCTGTAAGAGAACTTGAGAGATTAATAAAAAAAGTGTATGCAATAGACCAAAAGAAGAAAAATAGTGATGATAAAGTTGATGATAATAATATTTATTATAAAAATATAGAAGAAAAGCTTCAATCATATTTTGGAACAAAAATAAACTTAAGTTATAAAAAAGATAAAGGAAAGATAGAAATAGAATATTATTCACAAGAAGATTTACAAAGAATTTTAGATATTATGAATATTGATACTATGTAAAACATTTATAATAAAACAAAGCAAATGTTTCACGTGAAACATTTTGAATATGGAAAGGAAGGATTTTTGTAGTGGAAAACTTTTTAAATACTTTTAATAAATTTGTACCATACATAATAGGAGTTTTAATTATAGTAATTATATTATTATTTATACTAGTCATAGTACTATTTAAATCATTAAGTAGAGTAGAAAGAAAGTATAGAAAATTTATGAAAGGAACTAATGGTAAAAATATAGAAGAGCTTATACTTCAAGAACTAGAAAATATAGATAAAGCTAATAAAAATTCACAAGAGGCATTAGAAGAATGTGAAAGACTAACTACAAAAGTTAAGGGTTGTGTTCAAAAAATAGCAATTATGAGATATAAAGCTTTTGAGAATATAGGAAGTGACTTAAGTTTTTCTATAGCAATATTAGATGGAAATGATGATGGAGTTTTAATAACAGGAATTTATGGTAGAGAAGAAAGTGTAACTTATGCTAAGCCTGTTGATAAAGGAATATCAAGATATGATTTATCAGAAGAAGAAAAACAAGTATTAAATGAAGCAATAAAAAATGAAAATTAACATTATAAGAAAAGATGCAGTTTTATTATAACTACATCTTTTTTTGTGAAAAATTTTCTGTTGAATTTTTATTTATAAAAGATTTTATTCCTTGTGATATTGAATCTGCTAATGTCATTACTGTGTAAAGCCTAGTATTTTGTAATATAATAAATCCTGAATTATTTAAAATGTTAACTACTCCAATAATACTAATATGGCCAACAGGTCCTAATGTTTTATTTAGTGCAGCTCCAGGATAAAGGGGCTTTTTTTCTATAAAAATTTTACCAATATTTTTAGGTGCTCCTAAAGAGGCATCAATTGCTATTATAAAAGGGTCTTTAAAGGAATCATAAATTTTTTCAATTGTTGATTCTATGTTTAAGGAATGAATAGGATTTTCTAATGAACCATAAACATAAAATTTATTAGTTTTAATAGAGCTAAGTTTATATCCAATTAAAGGACCAAGAGAATCTCCACAAGACCTATCAGTACCAATACATAAAAATATAATTGCTCTATTGCTTATTAAAATATTCTCCAAGGCATTGGAAAGATATTTTTCAATTTGAATATAAGCATTTGGAAAATATGAATCAATAGTAATTAGATTTCACCTCCTTTTAGTAATAGTATTTTCTATAAAGGAAGTTTTTATTCAAATAAAGTAATTTAATATATTTGATTGTTTAGTAAAATGTTTCACGTGAAACATTAATAAATTGAAGAAAGTTTATTTATTACTGATAAGGTATAGTCTATTTCTTCAAGAGTATTAAAATAACTTAAGCTTAATCTTACTGTGCCATTAGGAAAACTTCCTATTGTTTTATGGGCAAGAGGTGCACAGTGAAGACCACATCTTGTTTTAATTCCATTTTCATCTAGATAAAAACCTATTTCAGCAGGGTCTATATCTTTATAATTAAAAGACACACATGTTGTTGAATTATTTATAGAACCATAAGTTGTTATATTATTTATATTATTAAGACCTTCAAATAGTTTTTTTCTTAATGTTTTATTATGTTCTTCTATGCTAGATACTCCTATAGAATTTATGTATTCAATAGCTTTTGATAAACCTATTATTCCTGGCATATTTAAAGTACCACTTTCAAATTTATCTGGTAAAAAATCTGGTTGAGTTAATGAATGTGAAAGGCTACCAGTTCCTCCGCTAAATAAAGGGGAGCAACATTTATTTAATTTATCATTTATTATAAATCCACCAATACCTTGAGGACCTAAAAGACTTTTATGACCTGTAAAGGCAATAGCATCAGCATTTAAATCTTTCATATCTACTTTTACACTTCCTGCTGTTTGAGCAGTATCTATTATAAAGAATATATTATTTTCTTTGCATATTTCTCCTATTGTTTTTAATTGTTGTATTGAGCCTGTAACATTTGAACCATGAGCTAAAATAACTAATTTAGTATTAGGTTTAATAGCTTTTTTTATATCACTAGGTTCTAAAAAGCCTAAAGAAGAAGCCTTAACAAAATCAATAGTTACATTTAAAGAATTTTTCATTTCTGTTAAAGGACGAAGTATTGAATTATGTTCCATAGTAGAAGATATAACATGGTCTCTTGATTTTAAAATTCCCTTTATTAATATATTTAAAGATGTGGTTATATTATTAGTAAATATAACATTCTTTGGTTTATCAAAATTGAAAAACTTAGCTATATTCATTCTAGCTTTTAACAATTCTCTACTACTTTCTAAGGCATTTGAATAGTTTGAACGATTGGCATTCCCGCCAACATTAACCAAATAATTATAAATTGAATCTGCAACAACTTTTGGTTTAGGAAAAGTTGTACTTGCATTATCTAAATAAACTTTCATAAAAAAAGCCTCCATAAATTTTTCAAATAATACTTATTTTATTATAAAATAAAGATATATTAATTCCAATAATAAATGTTTTTTAAAATAAAGAATATATAGTTTTAATAAAACATTCTAAGGCAAATTACATTATAAAATGTTTCACGTGAAACATTTTTATTTAAAAACTGTTTTAAAGTTCTTCTGTTTGTTATAATGTTTTTGTAAAATAAAAAAAGATTAACATATAGGAGAAAAAAGGATGGAGTATTTTATTATAATATATAAAAATACATTTGATGCAATGGAAGCAGAGCGTATTTTAAATGAAAAAGGATTTAAATTCAAAATAATGCCAACACCTACTTCAATAACTCAAAGTTGTGGAATATGTACAAGATTTGAAATTGAGGAAGAGGCAGAAGTAAATGTTATTATTGAAGATGAAATTGTAACATATAAAAATGTATTTAAAAAAGATATAAATGGATTTATTAAAATAAAATAGAAAGTAGGATAAACATATGAATTTATTTTCAATAAATACTGATAAAACAGGGATAAGTATTGGAAAATTTTTGATTAAGTTTTCCACAATAGAAAATATAATAAATGAATGTATAAAAATTGTTATAATATTATTCTTAATGTATTTAGTCATTAAAGTAGGAAATAAAATTATAGATAAGTTTGTTAAAAACCAAGAAGAAAGTAATAAAAAATTTTCTATGGATGACCAAAAGGCTAAAACCATAGGTGGAGTATTAAAAAGTATATTAAAATACATGACATATTTTATAGGAGCAGCATTGATTTTTTCAGATATGTTTAAAGGAGTATCTGTAGCTCTTGCAAGTGTTGGTGGTTTTGCATTAGGTTTTGGAGCTCAAAGTCTTGTTAACAATATGGAGTTGGAGATTATATCACAATAGGAAAATTTAGTGGTATAGTTGAAACTATAGGAATAAGAACAACAGTTATAAAAGATTTAAATGGAGATTTTCATTTAATACCTAATGGCTCAATAGTAGAAGTAACAAATCACTCAAAGGGTAATATAAGATTCTTAGTTGATATAGAAATATCTTATAAAGAAGATATAAATAAAGCAATAGATGTTATAACTAAAGAGTGTAAAATATTTGAAAATGAAAATGAAGATGTAGTAGAACCAATAGAAGTATGGGGAGTTATATCTTTAAATGCTTATAGCATAACAATTAGAGTTGCTGGAAAAAGTAAGCCTTTAACTCAATGGAAAATGGAAAGAGACTTACGTAAAAGATTAAAAGAAGCAATAGATAAAGCAGGAATAGAGATTCCATATCCTAAGACAGAAATAATTAATAAAAGTGAATAAAATGAGGAGAGATTTTTATGGTAGAAAATTTTAATTTAGGTGATATAATACAAATGAAAAAGAAACATCCTTGTGGAGAGTATAATTTTGAAGTTATACGTTTAGGGGCGGATATAAAGATAAAATGTACTGGATGTGGAAGAATAGTAATGATACCAAGACCGAAGTTTGTAAAAGGAACAAAAAAACTTATAAAGTCTGCAATAATAGAAAATGAAGCTGATAATAAGTAGAATAAAATGATTAAAAAAATAACTAAAAAAACTTGCAAAAATACTTGAAGTCCTGCTATGTATAAATACATAGCCGTTGAGTCCAGAGGAGGTGAATTTGATGAGAAAGTACGAAACTATATTCATACTAGACCCATCATTCGATGAAGAAGCAGTTAAGGCAAGCATCGAAAAATTTAAGGGTGTTATAGAAAATGGTGGAGGAACTGTTGAAAATGTTGATGAATGGGGTAAGAGAAAGCTTGCTTACGAAATCGCAAAAGTAAACGAAGGTTACTATACATTAGTTAACTTTACTGCACCAGCTGAATTACCAAGCGAATTAGATAGAATATTCAGAATTACTGATGGTGTTATAAGACACATCATTGTTAAGGAAGCATAGGAGGTATTGTTGTGAATAAGGTTGTTCTTGTAGGAAGATTAACAAAAGATCCTGAATTAAGATTTGCCGCAGGTAGTGGTTCTGCAGTATGCAGATTTACTGTTGCAGTAAATAGACAATTCAAAAAAGATGAAACTGATTTTATCGGGTGCGTAGCTTTTGGAAAAACTGCAGAGATTATAGCACAATATCTAACTAAAGGCAGAGAAATCGCTGTATCAGGAAGCATTAGAACTGGTAGTTATGATGCTCAAGATGGAACAAAAAGATATACTACAGACGTTGCTGTAGATTCTTTTGACTTTATTGGTAGCAACAGCGGAGCTGCTAGAAGCAATGATTCATTTAACAATAATAATAATGGAAATTCTGGTTATTCAGCTCCATCTAATGATGATAGATTTGGTGGAGAGAGCTTTAATGATGACATAACTCCAGTAGATGACGGAGATATGCCATTTTAAAAAATTCAAAAGGTAAGGAGGGAAATTTTGATGAGAGACGCAAAAAGACAAGGCGGAAAGATGAGAAGATCTAAGAGAAAAGTATGTGCTTTTTGTTCTGATAAAGCTGAATTTATAGATTATAAAGATATAGCTAAGTTAAGAAAGTATGTTACAGAAAGAGGTAAGATTTTACCAAGAAGAATTTCTGGAACATGTGCTAAGCACCAAAGAGAATTAACTTCAGCAGTTAAGAGAGCAAGAAACATAGCATTATTACCATTTACAACTGAGTAAGATGCAATCAAAAGTTTTATTAGATTTTTAGAGTATCGAATTTTCGGTACTCTTTTTTTGTTCAATGAAATTATATTAGTAGCTAAATTTTAGATAGTTTGATAAGATTAATATAAAGTTTGATAGAAATAATAGGTTTAAAAATTATTCAAATAAAATCAATATCATAACAATTTTTCAAAAAAATGGGTAAAATATTTCTCTTTAGTTGCATTAATAGTTAAAAGAATTTAAAATATATATATAAGGTTAGGGGTGATTTCTATGAAGCGAAAAGAGCTTAACATAATGGCTAATGTTAAGATGATAGAAAATTTAAAAGCTCAATTACTATGTATTATAGGTGAATTCTTTAGATTATTAACTAAAGGCACTAATGTTGCACAAGATGCAATTTTAGATTGTATTTCAGGTGCTATAATAATATTATATGTATTAGGAAGAAAACTAGGTTATCCCTTATCAGAAATTGACCATACTATAAAAGGTAAGTTAGACTTAGGAATAAAGGCAGAAGATGAAGTAGAAAAGGAAGGCAAAAGTCTTAGTGAATTAAAAAAATATATAAGTAATAGGAGAGATTAGCATCTTATTAGGAGGATATTTTTATGGAGAAACTTAAGATGTTTAAGGTTTATCTTAAATCGATACTGTTAATATCTCTATCATTAATTTTTTATTTTACAGGTCATACAATTGAAGGTGTAATTATGTTTTTAATATATCTTGTAGATAATTTTTACACACTAAATTGTTACTGGAAAAAACAAAATAATGTGGATGATTTCTGTAAAGAGATAAATAAAAATATAGAAGGTAATGCATGTAATTTATCTTTCCCAATTGTTGTTATAAAATATTCAGGAGAATTAATTTGGTTTAATGAAAGATTTTCTGAATTAATAAATAATAAAAGTGATATATTAGGGAAAAATATTGCAAGTATAGCTAGAGGTTTAGATTTTGAAGAACTGTTAAAAGATGAAGATTCTCAATATAAGACAATGAAGTATAATGGAACTTTTTATAAAGTATATAGTAGAAAAATTAAACATGATGGTCAAATTTTTGCTATTATATATTTTAATGATATTGGAGAATTAATTGAAGCTGAAAGTGCAAAAGAAAGTATAATATTACTTGAAGTTGATAATTTAAATGATGTTTTAGAAATCACTGAAGAAAATGATAGACCTTTATTAATAGCAGAAATTCAAAGAAAGATAAATGCATATGCTCATAAACTTAATGCTATGATAAAAAAATATGATAATAGCAAGTATGTATTATCGGTTCAAGATAAATATATAGAAGAACAAATAGAAGAAAATTTCCCAATATTAGATGAGATATCAGATATTAATAGAGGAAGTAAAGTTGAAGTAACCTTAAGCATGGGGATTGGAAGAGGTGGAGCATCACCTATGGAAAATGATACTTTTGCTACCTTAGCAAAAGAACTTGCTCTTGGAAGAGGTGGAGACCAAGTTGTCATAAAGAATAAAGATGAAATAAAGTTTTTTGGTGGCAATACAAAAGAGATTGAAAAAAGAACAAGAGTAAGAGCTAGAGTAATATCCCATGCTCTTAAAGAACTAATATATGAAAGTAGTAAAGTATATATAATAGGACATAAAAATGCAGATATGGATTGTTTAGGCTCAGCTACTGCATTAGCCTCAGCTGTTAAAAAGTTAGGAAAGGAATGTAATATAATATTAAATGGTAGTAATGCATCTATAGAGTATTTTTATGGAAAATTACTTCAGAATGAAGAATATAAAACATTAATGATAGATAGAGAAGATGCTGAAAGAGAATTAGATCAGGATACTTTAGTAATTATTGTTGATGTTCATAATAAGAGCTACGTTGATAATATATCAATAGTTGAAAAGGCTAAAAAGAAGGTTATAATAGATCATCATAGACGAAGCCCTGATATAATAGGAGGAACATTATTAAATTATATAGAAGTTTATGCTTCATCTACTTCAGAAATGATAACAGAGATTTTACAATATATTGTTGAAAAGCCTAAGTTAACAAACATAGAAGCAAATGGATTACTTGCAGGTATTTATATGGACACTAAAGGCTTTTCCTTTAAAACGGGTGTAAGAACTTTTGATGCAGCTTCATTTTTAAAGAGTCAAGGGGCTGATACAATAGAAGCTAAGAAGATGGTTACAGATAACTTAGAGGATTTTGTACTGATAGCAGATATAATTAAATCAGCAGAAGTAGACCCTGAAAACAATATAGCAATAGCTATTTGCCCTAATAATGTAAATAATGTCATCGTTGCAAAGGCTGCAGATGAATTGCTTAATATATCAGGAATTTTTGCAAGTTTTGTACTTGCAAGAATAGAAGATGCCATTTATATTAGTGGTAGGTCTGTTGATGATATTAATGTTCAAGTTATATTAGAAGAACTTGGAGGTGGTGGACATATGAATATTGCAGGTGCAAGACTTGAAAATTATAGTATGTCACAAGCCATAATAGCATTGAAAGAATCAATAAATAAACATGTAAGGATAGGTGAACAGTAATGAAAGTTATATTATTACAAGATGTTAAAAAAATAGGTAAGAAGGGTGATGTTATAAATACATCAGATGGATATGCAAGAAATTATTTATTTCCTAGAAAATTAGCAGAAGAAGCAACTGATTCAAATCTTCATATATTAAATAATAAAAAGGAAAATGAAAGAAAGCAAAAACTTGCAGAATTAGAAGCTGCTCAAAAGCTTGCAAAGGAATTAAAGGGTAAAGAATTAAAGCTTACAGTAAAAACTGGAGAAAATAATAAGCTTTTTGGAGCAATAACAAGCAAAGATGTAGCAGAATTAATAAAGTCACAATATAAAGTAGAAGTTGAAAAGAAAAAAATTGTTATGGATACAATAAAGTTAGCTGGAACATATGATATTGAAGTGAAATTATATCCAGAGGTTTCAACAAAAATGACATTGATTATTGTTCCAGAAAAGTAAGGAGGAGTACTGTTGAATTTACAAAATCAAGAAGAATTTTTAGAACTAATACTTAAAAATGGATTATCTCCAGAAATTCAATTAGCAGTATTGCTTGAAAATCTTGATACTGTTTTTGAAAAAGGAACCATAAGAGCAAGAATAGTAAAGTTTAAGCTTCAAAAATATATGAAATCTCAAAATATATGTGAAAAAGCATATGCTCTTCTTATGATAGTATCAGATGGAAAGGCTATAGATTGCATTCCAAGAGAAGATGAAATAAAAGATAAATTATATTTAGCTATTGAATATATAATAGAACATGTTGCTCAAAGGATTGTAAAAGGAAGAATTGAAGAAAAAGTAGAAGCAACTATTATGGAAAAGCAAGAGAAGTATATTGATGATGTAAGGCTTTCTGTTATTAAAAAAGAAAAGGGTATTGAAAATAAAAAAACTAAAAAGAAATATAATAGCCTTGTTAATATGGACCAAAGAGTTGTTAGTAAGAATTTAATGAAGTTTGTAAGACCAGAAGCATTAAATGAAATAGTTGGTCAAGAAAGAGCTATAAAGTCTCTTATATCAAAGCTTTCTTCTCCATATCCACAACACATTATTTTATATGGACCTCCAGGGGTAGGTAAAACAACAGCAGCAAGACTTGCACTAGAAGAAGTAAGAAAGCTTTCATTTACTCCTTTTGATGATGATTCTAAGTTTGTTGAAGTTGATGGTACAACTTTAAGATGGGACCCTAGAGAAATAACAAATCCTTTGTTAGGTTCAGTACACGATCCTATATATCAAGGAAGCAAGAGAGACCTTGCAGAAATAGGTATTCCAGAGCCAAAGCTTGGATTAGTTACTGAAGCTCATGGTGGAATATTATTTATTGATGAAATTGGAGAATTAGATAATATACTTCAAAATAAATTATTAAAGGTTCTTGAAGATAAGAGAGTAGAATTTTCATCTTCTTATTATGACCCTGATGATGAAAATATACCTAAATATATAAAATATTTATTTGAAAATGGAGCACCAGCTGACTTTGTTTTAATAGGAGCAACAACAAAAGAACCTTCAGAAATTAATCCAGCATTAAGATCTAGATGTACTGAGGTTTATTTTGAACCTTTATCTGCAAAAGACATAGAAGAAATAGTGGAAAATGCAGCGGCTAAATTAAAAGTTAAACTTGAAGAAGGTGTAGCTGAATTAATAAGCAGATATACAATCGAAGGTAGAAAAGCTGTAAATATTTTAACTGATGCATATGGCTTAGCTTTATATACTCAAGATGAAAAAAAGGTTGAAGGATTTGAAATAAAGCTTAAGGATGTTGAAGAAGTAATTGCAGTAGGAAGATATGTTCCTTTTGAGAGAATATCTAACTTATCTGAAAAAGAAGTAGGTCATATTTATGGCTTAGGAGTAAGTGGATTTATAGGTTCAACAATAGAAATAGAAGCAGCAGTTTTTCCAGCAAAGAAAAAAGGCTGTGGAGCAGTAAGGTTTAATGAAACAGCAGGAAGTATGGCAAAAGACTCTGTATATAATGCAGCTTCTGTTATTAGAAAATTTACAGATAAGGATATAAGAGATTTTGATATACATGTTAATGTAATTGGTGGAGGAAAAATTGATGGACCTTCAGCAGGAGCAGCAATAACTGCATGTGTAATTAGTGCATTGTTAGAAAAACCTATAAGACAAGATGTTGCAGTAACAGGAGAAATATCTTTAAGAGGTAAAGTAAAACCTGTTGGAGGAATATTTGAAAAAATTTATGGAGCTAGAAGAAATGGAATAAAATTAGTATTAATTCCAAAAGATAATGAAAAAGAAATTCCTCAAGGTTTAGATGATATAGAAGTAAAAACCATAAGCAATATTGATGAATTACTAAAAATTATATTTGATTAATTAAGAAAGGAGAGTTATTTTTGGACGCTCCAATAATGAGAAGCTTACCTCAAAGCATAGAAGCAGAACAGTGTGTATTAGGATCTATGATTACTGATAAAAACGCTATTGCAGAGGCTATTGAAAAGCTTGAAGAAGAAGATTTTTATAGAGATGGTCATAAGGTGCTTTTTAAGACCATCTCTGAAATGTTTAAAGATGATATGCCAGTAGACCTTGTTACATTGTTAGAAAGATTAAAGGCTACTGAAAAGTTAGAAAAAGCAGGTGGAATAACTTATGTGTCAGAGCTAGGTTCCTCATTGCTTACTACAATTAATTTATCTGCGTACATAAAAATTGTAAAAGAAAAATCAATACTTAGAAAACTAATAAAGGCATCTACTTCAATAATTGAAGATAGCTATAATAAACAAGGTGAAGTAGAGAATGTATTAGAGGGTGCAGAAAAAAGAATTTTTGATATAGCAGAAAAAAGAACTACTAGTGATTTTGAACCATTAAATGTAGTATTAGAAAGAGGATTTGTTGAAATTGAAAGGATATTTAATAATAAAGGTGAAATTACTGGAGTTGGTTCGGGATTTATTGATTTAGATGCAAAAACATCAGGATTTCAAAAGGGAGATATGGTTTTAATAGCTGCTAGACCATCAATGGGAAAAACCACTTTTGCATTAAATATTGCAGAACATGCAGCTTTAAGAGAAGGTAAAAGTGTTGTGGTATTTTCTTTAGAAATGTCTAAGGAACAGTTAGCATATAAGTTATTATGTTCTGAAGCTAATGTAGATATGCTTAAGCTTAGAACAGGTGCTCTTGAAGATAAGGACTGGGAAAACATAGCTAGAGCAACAGGACCATTATCAAAGGCAAAGATATATATTGATGATACTGCTGGAGTAACAGTTATGGAAATGAGGTCTAAGTGTAGAAGATTAAAATTAGAGTATGGAATAGATTTAATAGTTATTGACTATCTTCAATTAATGTCTGGTTCTTCAAATGAAAGCAGACAACAAGAGGTATCTGAAATATCAAGATCTATTAAGGCTTTGGCAAAGGAAATGGAATGCCCAGTTATAGCATTGTCACAGCTTTCACGTGCACCTGAACAAAGAGCAGACCATAGACCTATGCTTTCAGATTTAAGAGAATCTGGTTCTATAGAACAAGATGCTGACCTTGTTATGTTTTTATATAGAGACGAGTATTATAATAAAGAAACAGAAGATACAAATATAGCTGAATGTATTATAGCTAAGCAAAGAAATGGTCCAGTTGGAACAGTAAAGCTAGCTTGGCTTGGTCAATATAGTAAATTTGGTAATTTAGAAGTTACACATAAAGAATAAAATGGGGGCTAAAAGATGAGTAAAAAAATAGGTTTTATTGGTTGTGGAAATATGGGGAGTGCTATGGTAGGTGGACTTATTAAATCTGGTTTTCAAAAGAAAGAAGATATAATAGTTTCTGCTAGAACACAAACATCAGTGGATAAAATAAAAAATAGTTTTGATGTTTTTGGAACAACAGATAATAAATATGTGGCTAAAAATTCTGATATAGTAGTTTTTGCAGTAAAGCCTAACATGTATAAAAGTGTTGTTGAAGAAGTAAAGGAAGAATTAACAAAGAATAAACTTATAATAACAATAGCAGCAGGAATAAGTATTTCTAATATGGAAGAATGGCTTGGAAGTGATGCTAAGGTTATAAGAACAATGCCAAATACTCCAGCACTTGTTGGAGAAGCAATGTCTGGAGTTTGTCCAAATAAAAATGTATCTGAAGAAGAATTAAAATTTACTTTAGATATGTTCTCTAGCTTTGGAGAATGTGTTGAACTTGCAGAAAAAGACTTTCATGCCTTTACTGGATTATGTGGCTCTTCACCAGCATATGTGTTTATGTTCATAGAAGCTATGGCAGATGGAGCAGTAAAGATGGGCATTCCAAGAGCAAAAGCTTACAAGATGGCAGCACAAAGCGTTTTAGGCTCTTCTAAGATGGTATTAGAAACAGGAAAACATCCAGGAGAACTAAAAGATATGGTATGCTCACCAGCAGGAACAACAATAGAAGCAGTTGAAGTCCTAGAAAGCCTTGGCTTCAGAAACGCAGCAATGCAAGCTGTAATAAAATGCTCAGAGAAATCAAAGAATATGTAAATTTAGCTTGATTCAAAAATATTAAAAAAGGAGCTATATAAAGAAATTTGATAACAATATAGTATTATAGCACTTTGAAAAAATGCTATATATTAAATTTCTTAATCTAATAGCTCCTTTAATTTTTAGATTGAATTTCTAATTTGTTTAGAAAATAGTATTGTTTTTAATTCTAAAATTATTTTAGATTTTTACTTGAAAAGCTTACACTTATATTAAAAATACATCATAAAGCTTGGTTTTATAAGGTTTTAAAAATTGCTGAGCAATAAACATTGTTTAATAAATTTAATTTTGCTTAATAAAATAGTAGTTACCTTATTTTATGAAGGCGTGACTTGGAGCCTGTCGACGGAACGACTGAATAAATATAAGGTAACTACTATTTTTGAATTAAGCTAAAGTTTAAATTTTATTAACTCCAGTCTTTATTGCAGCAGCTTTAACAGCCTCTGCAACAGCTTTTTGCACCTTAAGGTCAAATGCCTTAGGAATTATATTCTCAGCTGTTATTTCGTCGTCTGAGATTGAATTTGCAATAGCATAAGCAGCAGCAACTTTCATTTCTTCATTTATTTCACTTGCTCTAACATCTAAAGCACCTCTAAATATTCCAGGGAAAGCTAATACATTATTGATTTGGTTTGGATAATCTGAACGTCCAGTTCCAACAACCTTAGCTCCAGCTTCAAGAGCATCTTCTGGGAATATTTCTGGAGTAGGATTTGCCATAGCAAAAAGTATAGCATCTTTATTCATTGAAGCAACCATTTCTTTAGAAACTATATTAGGAGCAGAAACACCTATAAATACATCTGCATTTTTAATAGCATCTTTTAAAAGACCAGTTTCTTTATTTGGATTTGTTATTTTAGCAAGTTCTTTTAAGTTATCATTAGGTAAAATTCCACCTTCGTGTATAACTCCATTAATATCACACATTACAATATTCTTTACACCAGATGCAAGAAGAAGCTTACAGATTGCAGTACCAGCAGAACCAGCACCATTTATAACAATTTTTAGGTCAGCTAGGTTCTTTTTTACAACCTTTAATGCATTTATTATTCCAGAAAGAACTACCACAGCAGTACCATGTTGGTCATCATGGAAAACAGGAATATCTAATCTTTCTTTTAATCTTCTTTCTATTTCAAAACATCTTGGAGCAGATATATCTTCTAAGTTTATTCCCCCTAAAGATGGAGAAATTCTTACTATAGTTTCAACTATTTCATCAACATCTTTAGTATCTAGAACTATTGGAAAAGCATCAACATCTGCAAATTCTTTAAATAATACACATTTTCCCTCCATAACAGGTAAGGAAGCTAAAGGTCCTATGTCTCCAAGCCCAAGAACAGCAGTACCATCAGATATTACAGCAACATTATTCCATTTTCTTGTGTATATATAAGCTTTTGAAGGGTCTTTATGTATTTCTCTACAAGGTTCTGCAACCCCTGGAGTATATGCAAGGCTAAGGTCATCAGCATTATTTACTTTAGCTAATGAGTTTACTGCAATTTTTCCTCTTAGCTTTTCGTGGTATTTTAAAGATTCTTCATAAATAGTCATTAAAAACACTCCTTATTATAGTTATTTTATATCAAAGTATTAACTTTTATTAATTTGCATTTATAAAATAAAATTTGTACAACAATATATATTATACGAATTATTTTCAAGTTTTGCAAAAAAATATTCGACATTATAGTTGACCTATTAAGTTGAGTTTGCTAGTATGAAAGGTAGATATGGATATTTTCACAAGGAGGCTAATGGTATATGTCAGCATTTATTGTTTTAGGAGCTCAATGGGGCGATGAAGGAAAAGGAAAGATGACAGATTATCTTGCAGAAGAAGCTGAGGTAGTTGTTAGATTTCAAGGAGGTAACAATGCAGGTCATACTGTAGAGGTTGGAGATAGACAATACAAGCTTCATTTAATACCTTCAGGTATATTATATGATGATAAGCTAAATGTTATAGGTAATGGGGTTGTTGTAGATCCTAAAGCCTTATTTGAAGAGATTGGTTATTTAGAAAATGAAGGGGTAAAGGTTACTCCTGAGAAGCTTATAATAAGTGATAGAGCACAATTAATAATGCCTTATCATAAGGTTTTAGATGAACTAAAAGAAAAGGCAAGAGGTAAAAATGATATTTACTAAAAAGGGTATAGGACCATGTTACACTGATAAGGTTGAAAGATGTGGTATAAGAGTATGTGACCTTTTACATGAAGAAGTTTTTGAAGCATTACTTAGAGAAAATGTAGAAGCTAAAAATGCATATATAACTAAGGTTTTTGGTGGAGAAGCTTTAGATGTAGAAGAAATATTAGCCGACTATAAAGTATATGCAGAAAAGATAAGACCTTTTGTAAAAGATACTTCTGTTGCTGTGTATAATTCAATAAAAGCAGATAAAAATGTATTATTTGAAGGAGCTCAAGGTATGCTTCTAGATATAGACCACGGAAGTTATCCATATGTAACATCATCTAACACTACTGCTGGTGGAGTTAGTAATGGTGTTGGTATAGGTTGGAATAACAAAGGCTTATACAACAAGAGTAGGAAAAGGACCATTCCCAACAGAATTAGAAGATGAAACTGGAGAATGGATAAGACAAAATGGTCATGAATATGGAGTTACAACAGGAAGAGCTAGAAGATGTGGATGGCTTGATTTAGTTATAGTTAAATCTGCAGCTAGAGTAAGTGGATTAACTTCATTAGCTGTTACTAAAATAGATACATTAGCAGGTCTTGAAAAGCTTAAGGTTTGTGTAGGTTATAAGTTAAATGGAGAAGTTATAGATTATTTCCCAGCAAGCTTAGAGGATGTAGCTTTATGTGAACCTGTATATGAAGAGTTTGATGGATGGGATAGTTCTGTAGCAGATGCAAGAAGCTATGAAGAATTACCTGAAAATGCAAAGAAATATTTAAAGAGAATAGAAGAATTTACAGGAACAAAAATTTCTTATATATCAGTTGGTCCAAAGAGAGACCAAACTATGAAGGTTAATGAAATTTAGTATTTTATAATAAGAGGTGATTTTGATGATTACTAAGGATATGACAATAGGTGAAGTTGTTAATAATGATATGGCTAAAGCAGAAATATTCATGGATTTTGGTATGTTTTGCGTTGGATGTCCTTCAGCTCAAGGAGAATCTATAGAAGAAGCAGCTTTAGGTCATGGAATTGATTTAGATGCATTATTAGAAGCTTTAAATAAGTAATAAACTTTAAGAAGAGGTAGGGTAATATGAATTGCTCTACCTTTTTTATAAAATTAGGAGGATAGTATGAGTAAAAAATATTCAAAAAGTTATGAAATACGTTATCAAGATGTTGATTATACATTAAAGTGCAAAGTGGCATCAATAATGAATTTTTTATGTGATATTGGAAATAGTCAATCTGAAGAGGTTGGAGATACTATAGAACATTTAACAGAAAGTAGAGTTGCATGGGTTTTTTATAAATATGATATAAAGATTAATAAATATCCTAAATATAGAGATATTATAACTATAGAAACACAATCTATAGGTTTTAAAAAGTTTTATGCATATAGAGGATATACCATAAAAAGTTCAGAGGGAGAGGTTTTAGGAGAAGCAGTAGCATTATTTTTCTTTATAAATATTGATAGAAGACGTCCAGCAAGAATTCCAGAAGAAAAATATGAACTTTATGGAGAAGATAAGAATAATCCTCGTGATGTTGATATGGAAGATGTTGAAAAAGTTGAAAAAGTCACTAATGAAAAGCAATTTCAAATAAGATATAGTGATATAGATTCTAATGGACATGTAAATAATGTTAAGTATGCTGAGCTTGCCTTAGAAGCAGTACCAGAAGATATTATAAAAAATTACACATTATCAAGAATAAAAATAATATTTGAGAAGGAAACAAAGTATGGTGACGTTGTAACTATACTTACTGAGGTAAGAGAAGAAGTTGATAATGAAATAAAGACTGTGCATCTAATAAAGAGCAAGGATGGAATAGAATTAACTAAGTTAGAAATGAATTGGAATAGGAAATAGCCTTATTATAGGCTATTTCCTACTAACTGCCCAGAACTCCATGCCCATTGAAGGTTAAAGCCACCACAGTCTCCATTTACATCAAGTATTTCACCACAGAAATATAATCCAGAAACTAATTTTGATTCTAAAGTTTTTGAATTTATATCTTTAGTATCAACACCACCTTGAGTTAATTGAGCATTATTAAAACCATTTGTATCAATGCATTTAAAAGTCCATTCTTTAAGTCTTGTAGCTATTAATGAAGTATATTTCCAATCTAATTCATAGCATGGCATATGTATATTTGTTATGCCTATATCTTTTAAAAAGATAGGAATTAATTTTTTATTTATTACTCCTATTAAAGCATTAAAAATACTTCTATGGCTAAACATAGCTAAGTGACCATAAATAAAGTTTTCAATATCCTCTTTAGATTTTTCTGGCATCATATCTATTTTAATGGCTACATCACTATGATTATGTAATCCCTTAGAAGCAATAGCAGATAATTGAAGTATAGGAGGACCTGATATTCCATAATCAGTAAATAAAATTTCTCCTTCATCCTCACGAATAGTTTTATTATTAACTAACACAGAAGCCTTTCCATTAAACTTTACTCCAGCTAAAGCTTTAAGGTGTGGATAATTTAATTTTAATTGAACAATAGCAGGAAGAGGAGAGATTATAGAATGTCCTAAGCTTTTAGCTAAGTTAAATCCTGAACCATCTGAGCCTGTTTTTATGGCAGATTTTCCACCACATGCTAAAATAAGTTTTTTACATGTGAATAAATTAAGCTCATCATTATCTGTGGATAAAATAAAGTCTTTTTTTCTGTGGATAGTTTTTACTTTGCAGTTATTATACACAGGAATCCCTTTTTCTTCTAAAGATAATTTTAAAATATCCACAACAGATGATGCTTGAAGAGACTGTGGATATAATTTGCCGTTTTCTAGTTCAATTATTGGAAGACCTAAAGTTAAAAATAGATTTTTTGTATTTTCTACAGAAAAATTTTCTAGACAGTAATTAAAAAAGTTGTTATTTTCACTATTATAATTAGTAAATGGTGAAGTGATATTAATATTAGAAATATTACATCTTCCATTTCCAGTGGTTAAAATTTTTTTGCCTATTCTATCAGTACCTTCTATTATAGCAACATCTTTTCCTAAGTCTTTAGCAACTAAAGCAGCCATTGTTCCAGAAGCTCCACCACCAATTATTAAACAATCATGATAAATCATAAAAAACTCTCCTTTAAGTTAATGTATAAATAATTTTAACATAATTAAATTAAGTTAGGGAACCAACTATAATTGATATAAAAATATAGAATATATATAAAAAACATAGTGAATATATTATTTTGCTCTTCCGTAGACAAGCTCCAAGTCAGGACAAAATAATATATTCACTATGTTCTAACGAAAGAAAAGGAAATTCTTAAACTTTTTCTTTTATTAAGCTTTATTATTAACTTAGCAAGTTATCCATAGCTTTCAAAATATATAATTTTTCCTATAGAATAAAGAAAATTTTAGTAAATAACAAGCTTTGAAGTGCTTATGAGCTAATAAAAAATAAAAAACAAAGAAAAAATAAAAATTTTTTAAAAAAATGTGTTGACATAAAACTCTTCTTTAGGTATTATAGTTTATGTGCTCGTTACGGAAACGTCACGAAGCATTTAACTTTGGCTCCTTGGTCAAGCGGTTAAGACACCACCCTTTCACGGTGGTAACAGGGGTTACTTTGGGCGCATAGCTCAGCTGGGAGAGCATCTGCCTTACAAGCAGAGGGTCACAGGTTCGAGCCCTGTTGTGCCCACCAAAGTTCATGGCTCAGTAGCTCAGTTGGTTAGAGTGCCAGCCTGTCACGCTGGAAGTCGAGGGTTCGAGCCCCTTCTGAGTCGCCATTACTTTTTTAAAAAGTAAATTTAAAAACTAAAAAAATTTAACCAATATTATGCTGGCATGGCTCAACGGTAGAGCAGCTGACTTGTAATCAGCAGGTTGTAGGTTCGTATTGCCAGCTCCATAATATAAGGCTCCTTGGTCAAGCGGTTAAGACACCACCCTTTCACGGTGGTAACAGGGGTTCGATTCCCCTAGGAGTCACCATTGCTTTGGGCGCATAGCTCAGCTGGGAGAGCATCTGCCTTACAAGCAGAGGGTCACAGGTTCGAGCCCTGTTGTGCCCACCAAAGTTATGGCTCAGTAGCTCAGTTGGTTAGAGTGCCAGCCTGTCACGCTGGAAGTCGAGGGTTCGAGCCCCTTCTGAGTCGCCAAAAGTTGCTTCAAGTTTTTGAAGCAATTTTTTTTTTAGAAAATTTCCTTTTGTTTGAGGAGAGTGAATATATTATTTTGTCCCGACTTGGAGCCTGTCGACGGAAGAGCAAAATAATATATTCACTCTGCTTTTATATTATTAGGAAATTATGGTGCTTGCTAAATTTTATATAACTTGTTAATATTAACGATAAAGTTTAATGAAAGGAATGGGGTTAGAAATTTCCTTTCATTTAGTTAGATGGGGTCACTTATTACTTTGTGTTGACTTGGAGCTTGTCGACGGAAAAAGCAAAGTAATAAGTGACCCCATTTTATCTTTTTAAATTTAATGTTATTCTTATGTCTTTACAATAAAATTTGCATAGCTTAAATTCGCCAATAATTCTTGAATATATTCTTTCGCTATAAATATTACTTATATCAGCTATAGAGAGGTTTGTTGATATAAGCATTTTTTTCTTTAGTAAAAGCTTTTTATTTAATAGATTAAATAATTCTGTGATGCAAAATTCATTTTTTTGTTCTGCTCCTAAGTCATCAATTATAAGAAGGTCACAATTTATAAGAAGCTCTTCTAAAGTAGAATTATTATTAAAACGAATATCCTTAAGATTATTTATTAATTCATCAGAAGTTTTATATATAACTAAACATCCAGCATCTAATAGTTCTTTTGCAATACAATATGACATATAGGTTTTTCCACTACCAGGATTACCATAAAAGAGTAGGTTAGTATTGCTATCTTTAAAGTTTGGAAGATAAATAGAAGTTATATATTCTAAATGTTTTTCTATGTTTTCTCTTGGAGAATATTTTTCATTTCCAGTTTTATTATTTGAAAATAGATTAATATCAAAGTAATTAAAATTCTTTTCATTTAAAACATTTTGTAATGATGAATTTTCATAATATAGTTTTATAAGATTTTGATAATAACAAGAGCATTTAGTATTTCCAATAAAACCTGTATCCTTACATTTATCACATTTATAATGAAGATTTAAATAGTCTTGGTCATATCCATTTGCAACAAGACTTTCACATTTTTCAATTCTTAAATCTGTGATTTTTTCTTTATAGTCCTTTATTGTATCTTCACTTTTACCTTTGAGTATATCTAAAGATAGCTGTAAAGATAATTTTTTTATATTATCATCAATTTCTAAAATTTCAGGATGATATTTTTTTATCTCAGCTTTTCTTTCTTTAAGAAGATTAGCTTCCTCTTCTCTTATTTTTGAATAAATATCTAAAAGTTTAGATTGATAACCATTAATCATCACTATCCCATCCTAACAATTTTCTTTCTAATGCTTCATAATCATAAGAACGAGCCTCAAAA
The DNA here is from genome assembly GCA_902785295.1 of uncultured Clostridium sp. Classification (GTDB taxonomy): domain Bacteria; phylum Bacillota; class Clostridia; order Clostridiales; family Clostridiaceae; genus Clostridium. The sequence continues at coordinate 23,356 of CACZYK010000024.1, read as the reverse complement.
TTATTAAATCCATTAGAAGAATTATTTTTATTATAAGTATTCTTTTTATAATTTTTCTTAAATTGCTTATCTTTAACAGCTATATCATCTAAGGTTTTTATGTTGTTATTAAACCAGTTTGTTAAAATACCATCTATGTACTTAAAATCTGCTCTATTAAGACGTTCTGCACATATATTACATGCCTTCTTAATTACATCTAAGTCAAAATTATATGTTGCAAGCCATTTATCAATCATTTCTTCTTGAGGTTTCATAAGGTCATTATTTTTTATACCAAGATAAGAAAGAATTTTTCTTATTTTAACCCATTTGTCCTCTGTTTGTTTTATATAATTTTGAGCTTGAGCCATTGTTGTTATATTCATATCATGCCATGTTAGAGCAACTTTTTCTATATATCTATAATCACTTTTTCCTTTAGAAGCACAATATTCAACTAATAGCAATATAAGTTCAGAAGGAAAAGAAAACTCTTTCTGCCATCCAAGATACATTTCCATCTCCTTGGGAGATAAAGTTCTTCCAAGAATTTTTTCAATGTCTTTAAGCATATCATTAATGCCTTTATTTTCTAGGGCATCTAATAAGTTAACTTCTTTGTTAGGTGTAAAATTATCTTCACTTAAATCTAAAAATTCAATAGAAAAATTATTCATAGGGTCAATTGAAGTAAGTTTAATTACTCCTAAGTCACTCCAGTAATTTAAGGCATTCATAATATCAGATTCTAATAAATTTAAAGAAGATGCTAATATTGGAGCACTAATACCAGGTTCTCCAGCTATAGAGTGCTTGAGCATTAGTAAATAAACTTTTACAAATTCTCCTCTTGCATTAGGCATATATTTTTCTATAAAAACATTACTTACAGGGGTGAAGTTTAAGTTCGTATTTTTAAACATAAAAGTGCTCATCTTATGCCCTCCTTGTTATAATTATCCAATAAAAATATTTATTTTGAGTAAATTAATTATAGCAAAGGGGAGCAAAGATAACAACTATACTAAAATGGTAATTTTGTAAGATTAATTACTCCTTCTCCTTGATTAAACTTAGGAAAATCAGTTGTTTCACAAGATAGCTTTAATAAAGAAAAAATATCTTTAAAGGTTAATAAGGGATTATTTTCATAAAGAAGAGCAGTAATTCCTGTTACATATGCAGCAGCTAATGAGGTGCCATTAAAACTTTTATAAGAGGATGAAAGCTTTGGAGGATAGAGTTTATGACCATCTTTTTCAGATATATAAGAAGTATTTGAGTTAAGTGAGGTTATATTTACACAAGCTGCACATAAATCAGGTTTGCCACTTTTAGAAGTGCCAGCTGATGAATACTTATAAGGTTTTTGTATAGAAGAGGTATCAATTCCTCCTACTGTAATACAATTTTTTAAATTACCTATGCCATATATTGAGCCTTCAATATTTTCATTACTTCCACTTGGAACAATAGGGGTTATATTTTTCTTTATTGCAAAGGAAAATACATTATCAAACGCATCTAAAATTAACTGATTATGTGTCAAAAGTTCAAAGGGAAGACAAAGAATTTTTATGTTGTTTTTATCATTTTCAAGAAGAATGGATTCAATTGAAAATAAAACATCCGAAGAGAAGCCTTTCCCTAAACTATCAAAGGCTTTATAGCAATGAAGCCTTGAATAAGGAGCAATTCCTCTATACATATTTTCACTTGAAGTACCATCTCCAGCTATTATTCCAGCTATTGCAGTTCCATGACCATTATCATCATAGGGATAAGATAGGTTGTTTATGATATCAACAAATGAACTTATTTTATTAGAAGGGGTAGATAAATCTGGATGAGGATAAATTCCACTATCTACTAAGCCTATATCTACATCTTTCCCTGAAAGGGTAAGTTTTTTATATGAATATGCTTTATTTGCTGTTGAAACACTCATGCCACATAAAAATAAGTATTCATCAAAAGTTATAAATTTAACTTCTGGATATTCAATAATTCTTTCAATAGATGCTTTATCTAATTTAGCACATATTATGTTAGAAATTTTTAAGATATAAATCAACGTTCCTTTGTATCCTATGATTTTTTTCCCTAAAGATTCTGAGAAAAATTTATATTTTATTAAGACACGATAATATTTATGTTCATTTTTCAATAAAGAATATTTAAGATTTCTATCAAGTTTGTTTTTTATAGAAAACATAAAAAATCTCCTACTTAAGTAATTGTTTTTAATATAGTATATATTTTAACAAGATTTTTGTTAAATAAATATTAATAAAAAAATAACAGCTAAAAAGCTGTTATTTAAAACAATAGGATTGACCTATATTTAGTATTTTTAAATTTGGGTCATTGAAATTTTTTAATGTATTAGAAGTTTCTTTAAATTCTTCTAAGGATATTTTAAATGTTTTATAATGAATTGGTATCATATAAGAAGCATTCATCATTTTAAACATTTCATAGCTTTCTTTAGGAGTACAGTGCATATGAGAAAATCTATCAGGCTTATAGCAACCAACAGGCATTATTGCTACATCACATTCTAGATTTTTAAAGTTTTCTGTATAGGCAGTATCCCCTGCAAAGAAGACCTTTTCACCATTTTTTTCAACAAGATAAGAATTACTTTCATCATCAATTCCTAAGTAAAATCTTCTACCATCATGGTTTGCTTCTAAAGCAGTTATTTTTATATTCTCATCCTTGTAAGTTTCACCATGTCTAAGAAGCACAACTTTCTTAAACCCTAAAAGAGAGACAAGCCTTTTATAGCCTTTTGGAACAATAACAGTAGCATTTCTATCTAATTTTTTTAAGGAGGGAAAATGCAAGTGGTCCATATGTCCATGAGAAAGTATTATATAGTCAAGTTTTTTTGTAGTTAAATCACAAGGTATGTCAACAACTCTTTTAAAAATTCCTAATCTATTTGTTATTACTGGGTCTGTTAAAATAACTGTTCCTGATAAATTTATTAATGTGGTAGCATGCCCATACCAATAAACTGAATCATTACCAAGTATATCATTGATAGCAGATTCTCTTTCAACAAAATATTCTTTGATATTGTTTAAAGCAAGAACTGATAGGAAATGTATATTACTAAAAAGTTTCATAAACTAATCATCTCCATAAATTAATGTTTCCACTTAAATACTACAATACCTACCACCATAATTGCAATACCTAATATTTCTTTAAAACCAAAAGATATTTTTTCACTTCCAAACAGCCCAAAAGCATTGATTAAAGCAGCTGCTAAGAGTTGGGATATTAAAATTATTGCAATACCACATGTTGCACCCATTCCTCCAATACTTTTCATAACTGTAAAGGTTATTATAATTCCTAAAATCCCACCTAAAAGATATAATTTATTTGTATTTTGAAGTTCTCTATAACTTCCTTTACCACAAATAAAAGAAACTATAAGTGCAGAGATTAAACCAATAGCCTGAACAAGTACTGTTGTTTCCCATAGTCCAATTTTATCTCCTAGTTTTGTATTAAAAACTCCTTGTACGCTCATAGCTACCCCTGAAATAATAGCAAATATTATTGGCATCATATTTTATCACCTCAGGAGTAGTGTTCCCTAAAAATAAAAAAATAACCCTCTAAAATTAGAGAGCTATTTCCTCATTACATTCACAAAGTCCTTCAATTATTTGTTCTTCAGAAAAACCAAGACAGCTTCCTAGTGTTAGATAATCTTCAACTAATGTAGCAAAATGGTCTTCTGATGAAGACATTATAGAATCATTTATGTCTATATATAAATTTAAGAATTGGTCGCTAAGACAGGAGTCTGTACTTTGTGCAGTTACTGTCTCTAAATCTTCAAAGTCACCGTCAAGACCTAAAAATAAAATTTGGTGAAAACAAGATATGTACTTTTGGAAAACATTTTCTAAATTGACAGAGTCAATTTCTCCTACCCAATACTTGTAGCATTTGGTTTCGTTTGCTAAGTCACTCATTTTAATATGAAGTTGAAGATGTTTTCTGGCAAATAATGTGTAATCGCTTAGAGTATTATCAATAGCTATATTTTTAATAAGTTCCTTTTCTTGATTAAGTAAAGTATGAATATTCATTGTTTATACCGTTACTGAAAAATCATAAAAATATATTGTGTTATCCTCTAATGTTTAACTTATGATAACAGTAACCTTCTCCTTTCTTTAAATAGTTTTTTTATTGTTATTATTTATTTTATTAAAATTTTTAATAAAATAAGTGATATATATATATATATATATTACAAAATTATTAAGATAAAGAAAAGGTCAGTAAACGAATACAAAAAAATTTTGTTAAAACAAAAAAATAATTCAAAATTTATGATAAAATTTTGAATTATTTGGATTAAAATTAATAATTTAGAAGTCTTTTAAATGAAAACTTTTTATACAGGTTTCTTTTCTGTTATTAGAAAACTTCCAAATTTCAAATCTATCTATTTTAAGAGTTATTGTATTAGGATTTTTCTTTATTAAATCACAGTACATATCAGTACGTTTATTATCTTTGTTTGAAAAATTTACATTAGCCACAGAAATTGAAAGCTCACTATCAGAAGGAATTAAATCATTAAATCCATTTAATTCTAAGAAATCTGAAAGGGAGGTTTTAATTTTTTTTATGTATCCTTTGTATTGCATGTGTAAGTTTAAACTATGAAGCTGTTCTGATATAGAAACAGTACTATCAAGTTCAATTTTAAACTTTTTATAAGGTTTAATTATTTTTTCTATAACTGGTGTTAATTTTTCTATATTTGGATTTTCTAATATAGATAGTGTTATGTGTGGTATTGGAGAATTCCTATATCCTTTAAATTTCTTGGAAATACTTTTTTGAATAGGAAAAATAGTTTCATAAGATTCTTCATTAAATAGAGCCACAATATAATATTTCATAGTAAGTTGTTATTGAAAAATTTTCAATAACTTTCTCCTTTCTTAAATATTTACCATAAATTAATATGTAAAAATACATACTTTAATATAAATTATAGCATACTAGGAAATATAAGAAAACAAAGTATAGAGAATTTAATTTTTAATTGATTAAAAAATGTCAAAACATATTTAATTAAATATAGTTTATGATATAATATTCAAGATAGAAATAATTATAGGGTGGTAAAATAGGCCTATAAGTTAAAATACTAAAGTTAGAAATTTTAATAATATATACAATTTACAAATAAGGGTGAATTTGATGGAGAAATTAATAATAAATGGAGGCATTCCTCTAAAAGGTTCTGTTGAAATAAACGGAGCAAAAAATGCAGCTGTAGCTATTTTACCAGCTACAATTATGGCAATGACAGGAAAATGTGTAATTGATAATGTACCAGATATAGAAGATGTTCATTGTCTTCAAAGAATACTTAAATCACTAGGGTGCGTTGTAAATAAAATTGATGACAATACTTTAGAAATAGATAGCTCAGATGTAAATAATTTTAATGCTTGTACAGAGGATGTTAGAAGAATGAGAGCATCATATTATTTTATAGGAGCATTACTTGCTAGATTTAAAAAAGCTAGGGTTGAATTACCTGGAGGGTGTCCGATAGGAGTTAGACCAATAGACCAACATATAAAAGGATTTGAGGCTTTAGGAGCAGAGGTTACTATAGAGCACGGTGCTGTTAATGTAAAGGCAGATAAATTAGTTGGAACAAATATATTCTTTGATGTAGTTTCAGTTGGTGCAACTATGAATATCATGATTGCTGCAACACTTGCTGAAGGGCTTACAGTATTAGAAAACGTGGCAAAAGAGCCACATATAGTTGACTTAGCAAACTTTTTAAATACTATGGGTGCAGATATAAAGGGTGCAGGAACAGATGTTATAAAAATAAATGGAGTTAAAGAGCTTAAAGGATGTAATTATAGTGTAATACCAGACCAAATAGAAGCTGGTACATTTATGATAGCAGCAGCAGCTACAAGAGGAGATGTAGTTATAAACAATGTAATTCCTAAGCACCTAGAATCAATAACAGCAAAGCTAAAGGAAATGGGAGCTATTGTTGATGAGGGTGATGACAGTGTAAGAGTTACAGTTGATAAAAATTTAAGACCAGTAAATATAAAAACAGCTCCTTATCCAGGTTTCCCAACAGATATTCAACAGCCAATGTCAGCATTATTAAGTGTAGTTGAAGGAAGAAGTTTGATAAACGAAGCTATTTGGGAAAATAGACATAAACATGTAGATGAACTTAAGAAAATGGGAGCAAATATTAAAGTGGAAGGAAGAGTTGCTATAATAGATGGAGTAAAAAGATTAACTGGAGCACCTGTAAAAGCTACAGATTTAAGAGCTGGAGCAGCTGTGGTTATAGCAGGGCTTGTAGCAGAAGGAAGAACAGAAATAGGCAACATACAACATATTGATAGAGGATATCCTCACATAGAAAGTAAATTTAGAAAACTTGGTGCAGATATATTTAGAATTAATGTAGAGGATAACTGTGGAGGTGAGTAAATGATATTTTGCTCATTGTATAGTGGAAGTAGTGGAAACAGTATATTTGTATCATCAGGGAAAACTAACATACTTATAGATGCAGGTCTACCAGGAAAAAGGATAGATGAAGCGTTAAAGTCTATAGATAAGAATCCTTCAAGCATAGATGGAATATTTATTACTCATGAACATAGTGACCATATAAAAGGAGTTGGGATATTATCGCGTAAGTATGATATCCCAATTTATGCTAATGATAAAACATGGAGTGCTATGGAATCTTCTTTAGGAAAAATTAAAGAGCATAATATAAAAATTATGGATAGAAGAAGTGTGGTACATATTGGAGATTTAGATGTTAAATCTTTTGTCACCCCACATGATGCCATAGCACCAGTTGGTTATACTATCACAAATAAGAATAAAAAAGTTAGTATAGCTACTGATTTTGGCGTATTTACAAGGGAAATTTATGACAATATAAAAGAATCAGATGTTATTTTATTAGAAAGTAATCATGATGTAAATATGCTTAAGTATGGTCCATATCCATATCCTTTAAAGTGTAGAATTTTAAGTGAAATAGGTCATCTTTCAAATGAAGATTGTGGAAAGGCTATTACTAATATTGTTAAATGTGGAACAGGAAAAAGGATAATGCTAGGGCATTTAAGCAAAACAAATAATAATCCAGATTTAGCATTTCAAACAGCATTAAGTGCAATAGAGGAAAAAGGAATTGTGCAAGGCAAGGATATAATACTTTCTATGGCTAAAAGAGATAATCCAAGTGGATATATAGAATTTTAAGTAAAAGTAAATTTAAGTAAATAATTTTATTGAAAAATCGTTAACAAATTGTTATACTTTGTATGAATAGGTGAATAACTATAAGAGAAAGAGGAGAGAAAAATGAGTTTATATGATAATTGGACAGACATGGTAGTAGACTATGTCAAGACAAAAGGTGAAGCAGCATTTTGGAGAGAATATTCTAAAATAGAAACAAACATATATAAAGAATTATTAGCAAAACATAAGGAAATCAAGAAAACTACAATAAAGCAATTAGCAGAAGAACAAGGAACAACTGTTGAATTTATTATGGGATTTATTGATGGAATAAATGATAGTTTAAATAATCCTTATGAGTTGGAAACTTTACAAGAAGATTCAGAATTAGTATTTGATATTAATTTAGAAAAATTATATTTTAATATGCTTGATGCAAAAGCTGATTATTTATATAATTTACCACAATGGGATGGTATCTTCTCAGAAGAAAAAAGAGAAACTATTAAGAAAGAATATAGAGAATCTAAGATAGTTAGAAATGAAAACAAGATAGGAAGAAATGATCCTTGTCCTTGTGGAAGTGGTAAGAAATATAAAAAGTGCTGTGGAAGAAATAAATAATATTATTTAAAATTAGAACTCACCTTTAAAGTGAGTTCTTTTATTAAATAGGAAATTATATGTCTTTTTAATTATAAGTTAATAAGAAAAATAAGTCTAGAGATTTATTTTTCTTAGAGCAGAATAAGTATTATAAAAATGGGGTGAAAATATGGATAAGAACGTAGAATGGGCAAATGAACAAAAGATACTAAGAACTATAAAAGCTTTAGAATCTAATAATATGAATGGTTATCTTGTAAAGGATGAGAAAGAATTAATATCAAAGATAGAAGAATTAGTACCAGAAGGTTCTAAAGTAACTTGTGGTGGCTCTATGAGCTTATTTGAAACTGGAGTAATGGAGCATTTAAGAAGTGGAAGATATGATTTCTTAGATAGAAACAAAGAAGGATTAACTGGAGAAGAAATAGTTAATATTTATAAAAGTGCATTCTTCTCAGATGCATATTTTACAAGTAGCAATGCTGTAACTGAAGATGGAGAATTATATAATGTTGATGGAAATGGAAATCGTGTTGCAGCTATGTTATATGGACCAGAAAAGGTTATTGTAATATGTGGAGTAAATAAGATTGTAGAAGATGTTGAAGAAGCTATAAATAGAAACAGAAAGACAAGTGCACCTATAAATGCAAAAAGATTAAATAGACAAACTCCTTGTGCAAAGACAGGTATTTGTATGGACTGCGATAGCAAAGAAAGAATATGTAATGAATATACTTTAATAAGAAAGCAAGGAAGAAAAGATAGAATTCATGTTATATTTTTAAACAAAGAGATAGGCTATTAATATTGTTTAGTATCAAAAATAAAAGAAATTAATACATATATACTATAAAATCTTATTTAAAGGGTGTATATATGTTTCCTTTTAACAACAATAATAGAAATAGTGGAAATTTTTTTGATAGCTTATTTAGTGATAATTTCCTAGGAAATATGGTTGACCAATTATTATCAAGTGATATTGTAAATAATTTAACAGAAGAAATTCTTAAGGAAGATGATTATGATGTAGAGCTTAAGGATTTTGGGGATTATTACTTAATAAAAGGTTATCTTCCAGGTCTTACTCCTAAAGATATAAGCATTGATTTTGAGAAAAACAAGGCTATACTTACAATAAAAAGAAAAAAGGTATATTCTAATGAAAGTAATACCATTGTTACAGTTATAAAAGGTTCTGGCGATTGGGTGAAAAACTTTTATATAGAAGAAGTGGATGTAACAAAAATGAAGGCTTCTTTTGATGATAATTTACTTTTGTTAACATTGCCAAAGATAAAAAAGATAGAAGGTTTAAGTGATAATTCTGTAATTATAGATGTAGATGATTATAGAGAGGAATAAGTCTTAAAGGGATGTCTAAATACAACTTTATATATATTAAGGACAGCCCTGTTTTTAAGGGGGAATGTTATGGGAAATTTATATTTTAATGTAGGAGATACTATAAAAGCTGATGGTAGTGATTATATAGTTGAAGGATTAATAGTTTTTATAAATGAATCTGATAATCTTAAGTGGACAGAATATAAGATAAGACAATTAAGTTCAAGAAAAGTTAAATGGCTTAGCATTGACAATGATTATGAAGAATATGCTATTTATACTCAAGCTGGTTCAAAAAAAGGCTTTAGTGAAAGTGAAATATTATCTAAAGGATTTAAAGAAGCTGATTTTGGAAAAGCAAATGTTATTTCTTTTGCAGGAAATGTTGATGTTGAAAATGGAGATTGGGTAAGGTACAGAGAATTTGAGGATATTTCAGAAGAGAATATTATTTCAATAGAAGAGTGGGAAGATGAAACAGAATACTCAACTGGGTATTATTTAGATGAAAATGAAATTACAAAAGTTGCATCATCAAATAATAATGCAAGCTATGGAAATATAAATAATTTTAATAACAAAGAGTCTAATGGAGTTTTTAAAAGATTTTTAGCATTTATGTTAATACTTATGCTTTTCCCAGTTGTTGGTTTTTTAGTACCAAAAATATTTATTAATAAGGATAAAATAGCAGATTATCTATCATCAAGTGGATTATTTACTTATACAACTTCAATAACATCAGATTTAAATAATAATGAAAAAGCTGATGTTTACTCAACAGCACTTTCAGTAGAAGAGGCAGCAAAAAGCGTAATAGATTGTGTAAATGGAGACGTTGAAGATATTCAAGAAAATGCTGAAGATGGAACAGTTGGAATTATGACAAAATATGAGTATTGTCTTGTATATACTGATACAGAAAATCAAACCTTAGCACAAATAAGTCAAAGAAGTTATGTATATTCAAGCACAAATAATCCTTATCGTTCTACAAATACAACAGCAAGATATTTTAGAAGACATTACTATACCATAGGATATTCTAGTGATAGTAGTAGATATAAAAAATATACAAGTGGTTATGATAACTATGACGATGGATATATAGATACAGATTCAAATAATAAATATAAAACATATTCAAATAGTGTAAGACAAAGTAGTGTAAATTCAAGAACTTCATCTGGTGGTGGAACAAGTTCTGGTAAATAGGGGGAGACAATATGGAAGATATAATAAGCACAGCAATTTATTCTTGTTTAGGAATAGTATTAATGATGTTAGGAACTTTTTTGGTGGACTTAGTAATACCATGTCACTTTCCAACAGAAATAAAGAAAAGAAATGTTTCTGTTGGATATTTAACAGCAGGGGTATCAATAGCAGTTGGAATAATACTTAAGTCAGCAGTAATGTCACCAGCAGTGGAAGCTGTAGAACAAAGCCTTATTCAAGGAATAGGAAGTACAGTTTTGTATTTTATAATAGGAATAGTATTTTGTATATTAGGATATTTAATATTAAACATATTCAATACAAAATATGACCTAAACAAAGAAATTGGAGAAGGAAACCCAGCAGCTGGAATCATGGTAATGGGTATGTTTATAGGCTTGGCTTTAGTTATAAGTGGAGTAATATATTAAAAGTAAGGGGTTGTCGCATTAGAAATATTATTACAAAAAAATTTTTATGCGATAGCCTCTTTAAATTTGCTTAAAACTCAATAAAGAAAGGAATAAAAATGGAAGAAAAGAAAAAATTTAATTATAGAATGCTGATGTTTACAACTCTTATAATATCAGGTTGTTCAATGATATATGAAGTGCTTATAAGTTCTGTAAGTTCATACTTAGTTGGAGATAGTATAAAACAATTTTCAATAACAATAGGTCTTTATATGTGTGCTATGGGCTTAGGTTCATACATATCAAAATTTTTAAAAAATAATTTATTTGATTGGTTTGTGTTTGTTGAAATAGGAGTAGGGATAGTTGGTGGAATAAGCTCCATAATATTATTTTTATCTAATATATATTTGGAGTCATATGCTCTTGTAATGTATATAGAAATAATACTTATAGGAACATTAGTTGGACTTGAGATACCTCTTCTAACAAGAATAATAGAAGATAATGTAAGCAATCTTAAGGTTACACTTTCTAGTATTTTTAGCTTTGATTACATTGGAGGACTTATAGGTTCTATAGCTTTTCCACTTCTTTTATTACCTAGTTTAGGTTACTTCTCTACTGCTTTTTTAACTGGCTCTTTAAATATAATAATTTCTATATTAATAATATTTTTCTATAGAGATTATATAAAAAATATAGGAAAGTTTAAAATAGTATCATTTGTAGCTTTAGGAATAATGCTAATTGGAGCAATATTTTCTGAAAACATTGCTTATAATGTTGAAAATAGATTGTATAGAGATAAAATTATATTATCAGAGCAGACACAGTATCAAAAGATAGTAGTTACAAAGCATAAGGACGATTTAAGATTATTTATAAATGGAAATATACAATTTTCCTCAATGGATGAATACAGATATCATGAAGCCCTAATTCATGTTCCAATGTCATCAGCAAATAAAAGAAGCAATGTTTTAATATTAGGAGGTGGCGATGGTTTAGCAGCTAGAGAAATATTAAAATATGAGGATGTTAATAAAATAACTTTGGTTGATTTAGATAAGGATATGGTAGAACTATGTAGAACTAATAATGATATAGTAAAGCTTAATGAAGGGTCTTTAGACAGTCCAAAACTTGAAGTAGTTAATGATGATGCCTATAAGTATCTTGAAAATAATAAAACAATATATGATGTAATAATAGTAGACCTTCCAGACCCTAATGATGAAAATTTAAATAAGCTATATACAAACATATTTTATAGATTATGTTCAAATAGCTTAAGTGAAGATGGAGTAATGTCAATACAATCAACAAGTCCATACTATGCAAAGGAAGCCTTTTGGTGTATAAATAAAACATTAGAAAGTGAAGGATTAAATGTAATACCATATCATATACAAGTTCCATCCTTTGGAGATTGGGGATTCCAATTAGTGTCTAAAAAGAAAATAAACATAGATGATATAAAGCTTTCAGTAGATACAAAATTCTTAAATGAAGAAAATATTCAAGGAATCTTCCTTTTTGCAGAAGATGAGAAAGCAGACAAAGATAAGCTTATAACAAATACACTATCAAGACCACAACTAATAACATACTATTCAGAAGCAGAGAAAAATTGGAGATAAAATTGGAGGACTTTTATGAATATAAGCATAATTGCAGTTGGAAAACTAAAAGAGAAATATTTAAAAATGGCAATAGATGAATACTCAAAAAGACTAAGCAGATATTGCAAGCTAGAAATAATAGAACTACCAGATGAAAAAACACCAGACAATGCATCAGAAAAAGAAGAGATACAAATAAAAGAAAAAGAAGGGAAACAAATACTTTCAAAAATAAAAGATAATTCATATGTTGTGGCAATGGACCTAAAAGGAAAACACCTTACATCAGAAGAATTTTCAAAATTTATTTCTAACTGTGGAGTTATGGGCAATTCAAATATTGTATTTGTTATTGGTGGGAGCCTAGGACTTTCAGAAGAAGTTATAAAAAGAGCAGACTACAAACTATGCTTTTCAAAAATGACATTTCCACATCAACTATTTAGAGTTATGCTACTTGAACAGATTTATAGAGCATATCGAATAATTAATAATGCTCCATATCATAAGTAAATACGTTTTTTACTAAAATTAGATATCAAGAATATATAGAAATTTAATTTAAAATAATAAAAAAAGTAAAAAACACTACATTGTGGATTATAATATAATGGTGTAAAATAACTTTGTTAGAATAATTTTAAGGTATGGGATATAAAAAATGGAAGGAAATTATATAGAAAAACAGATAAAAGAAGCAATGGGAAATGAAATATTAAATTCAGTTGAAAAAGGAAGGATTTTCTTAGATTGGACATTATCATATGTTTTTGATAAGTCAGACACAGAGATAGAGGAACATGATTTAATTGATGGAGTATTAAAATGTGATGGAGCTTATGATTGTGGAATAGACGCTTCATTTATTGAAAATGATACAATAAGTATAATACAAACCAAATATTTAAATTCAAATTCAGTGGAAGCTATATCAGGATTTTTAGCACAGATACAGCATATTATAGTTGATGGAGTGGATAAAGATGCTAGAAATGATTTAAAGGATATATATAATCATATATTAGAACTTGATAGCATAGATATTTATTATGTTACAAATGATATAATTTCAGGAGATGATTGGAAAGTTATAATTAGAAATGTTAAAGAAGTTGAAAAATCAATAAAGGAGTCTAACCCAAATAAAAGAGTTAAAATAAGAATATTAGATATAAATAATATAGAAGATTTTATAGATGAATCAAGAAGCATAGTTCCAAAAAAATTTCAGGGAACAAGAATGAAATTGATTTTAGAAAGATATTTTGAGAATAAAGAAAATAATACAATAATAGCAGAAGTATCTTTGAAAAGTTTAGCTTCATTTATTAATAAAAAAGAAAAATTTCTTTTTTATTCAAATATAAGGAATTTTTTAGGAAAGAGAAATAAAGTAAATAAAGAAATTGAAAAAACATATAATGATGACCCGAAAAAGTTTTGGTTTTATAATAATGGAATAACTATAGTGTGTGACAAATATGATGAAATAAAGCCATTAAAAAATGGAGGAGCATCAATGGTTATAGAAACTCCACAAATTGTGAATGGATGCCAAACATCAAGTACTATATATTCATTATGGAAAAATCAAACAATAGAAGAGAGAAATAATCAAGAAGGGACTATTTTAGTAAAGATAATTGAAGATATAAATAGTACAAAGAGAAAGAAAATAACAAGATATACTAATAGTCAAACAGCAGTAACAGGAAAGGATTTTTTTGCATTAGAAGATTTTCATTATCAATTACAGAAAGACTTTTTAAAACTTGGTTATAATTATATTATCCAAAGAAAAGATAAAATAGATAGAAAAGATAAAAAACAAGGAAATAAGGATTATGCATATTTATTTGATAGAAAGTTTAGCAATGCATTTTTTGCGAAGGATGTTGTACAAGCATTTGCAGCAGGAATTCATTTTAAGCCTGCTAAAGCTAAGAGCATAAGTAATTTAGTACCTGGAGGTAATTATTATGATAAGTTATTTAATGATAAGACAACACCTAAAGATCCTAAATATTATTTGTTTCCATATGGTGTAATGTATTATTCAAAAAATATAATGGGTCATAGTAAAGATGATAAATTAAAGTCAGCTAATCTTTTATTTATTACTTGTTATTTTAAAATGCTCTTATATATATTTAAAAAATTAACTTTAGTAGATGAAGAGATTAAAGAGATAATACACTGTGATGCCAATGTAATTGATTGGATGGATAGTATATTTAAAAATCAAGCTTTAAATAAAAAGTTATTACAATTGACAGAAGATATATTAAAAGTATTTTTAAAGGATACAATGATTAAAAGAAAAATAGGAGATAATTTGCCTAAGTTTTTGAAATCAAGTGTAGAGAATGATGTAGAAGTGATAGCAATTTTACAAGATAAAATAAAAGAAGAATTAGAAGATTGTAGTGAATTTAACATAAATGATATTAAGGAATGTTTAGGTATATAGATACTATTACTATATAATAAATTTAAAAATAAGTATATATTATAATTAAGAAAATTTTTTTAATTATAATTAGTTATTATTTCAAGTAATGATTTAGTGTGCTTACTAAGTTATTCAGGAGACGGATTTATTAGAGTTATATATGAGTTATTCTAATGTAAATAAAAAGCAGTTTTTGCCAAAAATGTTGCTTTAAATAATAGTATATGTCTATATAAATGGAATTTATTTATGAAGAGATATCAACATCACATATATGTTAATTATATATATATATTTTTGTTGAATAAATTTCATTAAAGTGCACTTATTTTTTAATAGGTGTATTTTTTATACATAATATTTATAAATTAATGAAAAGAAGAAGGAGGAAAAAGAAATGAAATATTTAATGTTAGACACAAATATATATATAGATATGGTAGTTTCAAGAAATGAAAGTCATAAGGCTGATTCATATTATCAATTAAAAAAGTTGTTAGATTATGGAGAAATAAGATTAATAGTTCCAAAGATTGTTATAACAGAGGTATTTAGACATATAGATAATGAGATAGATAAAATTGGACGCTCTATTAATGAAATAAAAAAAAGAGCTAATGATTTATATTGGATAAATCATAATGAAGAACTTGAAAAATTCAATAAAATACTAAATCCGGCTAAGTTTAGTATAAATAATTTAGTAGACGAATTTGATAAGAATAGTAAAGAGTATAAGACAAAATACAGAGAGCTTTTAAATAAATTATATACAAATCATAATTGTTTTATAGTAGAAGAAAATCAGGATATAGTATTTAAGGCAATGCAAAGAAGTGTATATAAAAAAAGACCATTTCATTATGGAGGGAAAGATAACAATAAAGATTCAATAGCAGATGCAATCATTATTGAATCTTTAATTAACATAAAAAGTTTAATTGATATAAGTAATGAAGATTATATATATTTCATTTCAAGAAATCCAGCAGATTTTTCAGCTGATAAAAGCCAAAATAAGAATGTTCTACATGAAGATATCCTATCTAGTATACAACAAAAAGGGATGAGTGATAAAATTAAGTATAGTACGTTATTTACAAATACATTGTTACAAGATTTTAGAGATGAAATAGAATCTGTAGGTTTAACTGAGGAAGTAGAACTAAAGGCAGAATATGAAAGAATGTTAGCAATTCAAGAAAGTTATAGTTTACAAGAAGAACACGAAAGAGAATTGGTTGGATTATCCTCATTATCTACAAACTATGAGGAAGTTATATCAGAATTAGATGATGTAGTCAATTTTATAAAGTTAATAGAAGAAGGAGAGGAAGAAATAAGAAATAAGTGTGAAGAGTATCGTGATAAATATTGTGAATTTCAAGAATTAATTAAAAACAAAGATTTGGAGGAATTGAATCAAATTATAAATGGTAATCCATTACTTAAAGTTTTTATAGATGATTGTGAAGATAAAAATGAAATAAAAGATAGTATTAAGAATCTAATTGAATTGAAAATTGGTAAGGAAGACTATGCAGACTTTATAGAAGAATTTGAATCTAATGATTATTTCTCTATTAATGATACTTTGCTTACATTTAGTGATGGATTTAAAAATAAATATAAATTAATAACTTCGGGTTTTCTTAATCCAAGGAATCATGGTGAGGATACTATATATTTGCACTTATATAAGAATGATAAAGTTATTCAGGAAAGTGAAATTAATATATATTATGGATTTGTTAAGTTTAATGATGATGGGAATTTTGATGATGGAGCAAAGGAACAAATATCAGTAAATATTGATAATTTGTTAATTAAGTTATCAGAGATAAAAAAAAGCATATTTATAGACTTAGAAATTAAAATTAATAAATTTCAAAATGTGATTAAGATATTAAGTTGAAAAATAAAAAAACATACTTAAAAGCAATACGAAGAACCATATCACAAATAAAGGCAGTTTTTATTAAAATTATATAATTGATAAGTTGAATCATAGGATTAGAAGTTTTATTAATATATAAGAAACAATATAAATCAGAAAATATGAAATATTAAAAGTCGAAAAAATCTTAGAGGAATTTAATAATATTATCTTATTAAGGATATACTAAGTTAAAGTTATAATTATATATTTGTAAGAAGGGATCCTAAGAGATATGTATTATGTATATAGATATATTAATAATGATGAAATAATATATATTGGAATAACTAACAATTTAGAAAAAAGGTACGCTCAACATAAAATTAATGATAAATGGTTAGATAATAATCTTAAATATCAGTTTATAGAAGTTAAAAATAAATATATAGCAAAAGTATATGAAGAATACTTGATAAATAGAGATAATCCTAAAGAAAATATTGCAGAAAAGAATAATTATGATGTTTCTGATATAAAATTTAATATAAAAGAAGATTGGAAAAATGTAAACTTAAAAAAGAAAAAAACAAAAATGAATAAAATTAAAAGTGAAAAAGCACCTTTATCTAAAGAGGAAAAATTAGAATTTATTAATGAAACATTTCATAAATTATTGAAAGAATCATCGAAAGATATAGTAGACATTTATTATGATGAATATGATAGATATAATAAAAATCTTAATTATATAGTTTTTCAATTCAATAGAGAAATATACTTAAATGATATTGAGAAAGAAAGTTACCTAAAATTATTTAGAGATTTAAATGTTAATATTTTTACTTTAGATAAGAATTATATTAAAAATGTTATAAGTTGTGCAAGAAATGAATTAGAGAAAAAATATATAAATCTAATAAAATCAGGATATTTAATCTCAGTAATTAATATAAAAAATAATATTAAACAAGAAATACCTATTAATACTATATTAGATTTATTTGGAGGAATAAAGTCAATACGTAGATTAGGCTTTGCAATGCTTTTTGAGTATAGAAAAGAAAATTTATTATTTTATTATGAGGAAACAAAGTATTCTCAAATTTCAGATTCAATAAAAAGACAATTTCCAAATCAATATTATTTGTTAAATAAGGAAGATTATAAATTATTAAATTATATGCATGAAGGTAATTGGGAATATTATTGTCCTACAGAATTGGCTTTTGATATAGATATTTCAGAGTATATTTTTACACATAAATGTTAATTTAAAAGCCGTAAAAAGAACTTTAGTAAATTATTTTACTAAGGTTCTTTTTTATTGTTTTTAAATGACAAAGGTTGTCTATGTATAAATGCAATAATAAAAGTATAAAAGATAAGGAGATAAATATTATGAATGTTTTTGATGCTGGAGGAATTGTAAGTTTTTTAGCAGCAGTATTATCAGCTATAATAGGTACAGGCTTATTTATTTTGTTAAATAAGCTATTTGAAATTGCATATTGGGGTGGTTTTAAGGCTGTAATTGCTGAGTGGTTTAGTTACTTTTTTTGTAGGAGCATTTATAGTGAATTTAGTTTTTGGATTAATATCAGGGGTTGTTTCAGTCTTATGGTTTTTAGTAAAGATAGCTTTAGTTTTAGGATTAGTAGGAGGAGCAGGATACTTTATATATACAAAAGTTAAGGAAAGAAAAAATTTATCAGATGGAAGCAAAGAAGAAGAGACTTCAAAAGAAACTAAATAATATACTTATAAGAAAATTAAGCTCTGATTATCATTAAATTTAGTGGTACTTAGGGCTTTCTAAGAATAATAAAGAAGGTGCTTGTAGTGAGTATTTTTAAAGATGATAATATAAGTAGATGCCCTTTTTGTGGTAGAAAAATGAAAAGGTTTATTCCTATTGTGACTATACCAGATGAAGAGGATTTTAAGAGTAAGGTTTTATCAAGAATAGAGCATATAACAAATAAGGAAAGACAGAAAGATATTTTAGAAACTCTAGATAGAATAATTAAAGGTTAAAGATTGAAAGGAGGGAGAAAAGGTGCAGTTAGAGAAAAATAAAATTTATAGGATAATAGAGTTATATCAAAGGTTTAATAATGGAGAAGTAATGTCTAAGAAGAAAATATCCTATGAATATGGAGTAGATTTAAGGACTGTCCAAAGGTATATTAAGGAATTAAATGACTTTTTTGAAGAGCATGATAAAAATAAGAATGAACCTATAAGAAAGATAAAATATAATCCACAAAGAAGTGTTTATGAGCTTGTAAATAGAAATTCTGAAAGCAATCTTAGTGATGGAGATATACTTGCAATATGCAAGATAATATTAGAATCAAGAGCTTTTTCAAAAAGTGAAATGGAACGAATAATTAACACTCTTACAGCTAAGTTTAATAATGATAAATTAATGAAAGATGCTTTAATAAATGAGGAATTTAACTATGAGGAGTTAAAGCATAATAAGAATAATAAATGTGGTAAAACTCTTAGTAATTTTCTTTGGGAGATAAACAAAAGTGTATCAAAAAGAAAAAATAGTTTTTAATGAGTATTATTTTTATTTAATGGCTCAAAATGCTGATAATGGAGATGATTATATTTATTCATTTAGAGTAGATAGGTTTAAGGAATATAAAGTTACTAATGAAGAGTTTAAAATTGATTATAAGGATAAATTTAAGGAAGGAGAATTTAGAAAGAAAATACACTTTATGTACAAAGGAGAGCTTACTCATATACAATTTAAGTTTTGGGGGGATTCTTTAGAAGCTGTCCTTGATAGAATTCCAACAGCAGAAATTATTGGTTGGGATGGAGATAAGGCAATTATTGAAGGAGAAGTTTATAGTAAAGGTGCTATAATGTGGCTTCTTAGTCAAATGGAATTTTTAGAAGTTATTAGACCAGAAAGTTTAAGAAAAACAATGAAAGAAAAAATTGAAAAAATGTATAAGCTATATAATGAATAACAAAGAGAAAAATAAAGTCTATAAAATTTAAATAGGCTTTATTTTTTTCTTGTGATGACAAGTTTTGTCTAGGCTATAATATTACAATAAATATGTGGTATTTATTTATGGTGTGATGCTTATTGTTTTAGAAAATACTTTTTGTCACTATCTTTTAGGTTAAATGGTGAATATTCATTTTTTATTTCAAACATTAAGTATCACCTCCATAATTATATTTTAAGTACAAAATTTAAAAAATATTTTACTTCTTAAATATGTTAAAAAGGAGGAATTTTATATGTATAAAAATAATTTTTTAGATGTAAATAAAGCAAATAATACTTTAACCAAGAATGAATATCGTAGATTTAAAATAGAATTAGAAGCCATTAGTAAAGAAAAAGATAATTACCCTATAATTCTTATGTTTAAAAGCACTATGGAAAAATTAGTAAGAGAGAAAAAAGATATGTACGACTTTAAAGTTTCAAGTTTATTTAATTTTTACAATATTGAAAATAAAAATCTGTTTGATGATTTAGATAGGATATGGGAGAAATGCTATGAAAATATAATTATTAACTTAAAAAAGAATCTTTTATTTACAATGATAGCCTCCATAACTAATACTAATAATGATAGATATCTTTACGAATTATTGGTGAAAACATATAAAGAACAAGTATGTATATATTGTTGTAAATTTGTTGAGGGTTTAATAAATGGATAATTATGATATTTTTGAAAGTACATCATTAATGTATATAAGGGAATATGCTTATAAAAATGGAAATGCTATATATAACTTTATGGATAAAAATAATGTTGGAAAAAGTACATATGGTGCTTTGATGGATTCAGCTGCTAAAGGAAAAGGGGTCATTGCTCATAGGTTATATGGACATCATTTAATTTATGATTTTCCTATAAACAATTTAAATGAAGTAGCACCATTTTTAAGTCATTTATTTTCAGATTTATTTACTAAACAGGGATTACCAATATTACCAGGTAAAATGCTTGAGGATTTAGGATTACTTAAGTGTTGTGATAAGTTAAAAGGAAGTTGGAACTTTGTTAATGGTTTTGATATTTTAGCAGGGACTGTATCTATATATCAAGGAATTGATAAATTTAAGAGGGCTTTTTCAGAAGAATTTTCTGTAGAGACATTTGAAGATTTTGCTAATACATTAGGGGTAGGTGCTTTAGAGTTAGCCATTTCTTTATCAACATCTAATCCATTTCTATTGATTGGTAGTATATTGCATTTAACTTCTGGAATAAAAGGAATGTTAAATGATAGTTCTATTATGTATTTTAAAAATTTACATTATGGATTAACAATGGAATTTTCAATAAATAATTTAGGTGTTGATGAAAGAATAAAAAGATATAGTGTTCAAGAATCAATAAAAAAACTTGAGTTAGAAGAACGTATAAAAAATTTAAAACCCTTGGGTAAGTTTTAATATGTTAATTATAGATAACATATTTTGAGATAATATTTTAAGATGATTCTAAATAAAAAGTTCTTTTAAATCATCAATTTTTTCAGTATCATAATAAGTGAATTCTAACATTTTTATCATCTCCTTGTTTTGTTGTTAATTATATTTTAATTGAGATGCTTAAATATTGTTAGAGTTTTTTATTAAATAAGTTATATTATCTATAATAGATGGAGGTGCTAAAAGTGAAAAGACCTTTATTAATAGGAGTAGATGATTTTAAAAAATTAATTGATGAAGATTATTATTATGTTGATAAAACATTATTAATAAAAGAACTATTAGATAAGAAAGGTGAAGTAAATTTATTTATTAGACCAAGAAGGTTTGGAAAAACTTTAAATATGAGTATGTTGCAATACTTTTTTGAAGATAGGCATAATGAGTATGATGGTTCTAAAGAAGATAATTCTTATCTTTTTAACAACTTAAAAATAACTGATAAGGGTGAAAAATATACTTCAAATATGGGAAAGTATCCTGTAATTAATTTATCATTAAAGTCAGGTAAACAGCCAACTTTTGATATGGCACATGATTCACTAATAGATGAAATAATTAAAGAATATACAAGACAACGTTATATTTTAAATAGCAATCACTTATCAGAAGGTGAAAAAGAAGAATACTTAAGCATTATGAATAGAAAAGCAACTAAGATTCAATATGCTAAATCTATTGAATTTTTAAGTAGGTGTTTAGAAAAATATCATAATAAGAAAGTAATTATATTAATAGATGAATATGATGTTCCACTTGAAAATGCTTTTTTTGAAGGATTTTATAACGAGATGGTTAAATTTATTCACTCTTTATTTGAGTCAGCATTAAAAACAAATACATCATTAAAATTTGCAGTAGTAACAGGGTGTTTAAGAATTTCAAAGGAAAGTATATTTACAGGTTTAAATAATTTAAATGTATTTTCTATATTAGATGCTAATTATAGAGAATACTTTGGATTTACAGAAAGTGATGTTTTAAAAATATGTAAAGATTATGATATTAATGAAAAGTATGTAGAGATAAAAGAATGGTATGATGGTTATGATTTTGGTGGCATTGAAGTATATAATCCTTGGAGTGTATTGAAGTATGTAAATGACCTAATGTCAAACCCTAATAAAATACCATTATCCTATTGGGCAAATACAAGCTCAAATAGCATAGTAAGAACATTAATAGAAAGAGCTGATAAAACAACTAAAGCAGAGATAGAAAGTTTAATGAAAGGTGATAGCATAACAAAAGAGATACATTTAGATGTAACATATGGCGATGTGTATGATACAAGGGATAGCCTATGGAATATGCTCTTATTAACAGGATATTTGAAGGTGATATCCTATAATAATGAGATAATGTCTCTAAAGATACCTAATAAGGAAGTAAAATATATTTTTAAAAATAAGATTATTGGTTGGTTTAGAGATAGTGTATCTAAGAAAGATTTAACAAACTTGTTTTCTGCATTAGTTACAGGAAATGTAGAATTATTAGAAAAAGAGATAAGAAATATTTTAATAAATACAATAAGTTTTTATGATTCCTATGAAAATTTTTATCATGGATTTACGGCTGGGATATTAATAAACATGAAAGATTATATAGTAAAGTCTAATAGAGAAAGTGGAGATGGCAGAGGAGATATATTTATAACAAATCCAGAAGAAGATACAGCATTTATTTTAGAACTTAAGGTAGCAGATAATGTGAAAAATTTAGATAAGAAATGCAATGAGGCTTTAAAGCAGATAAATGATAAAAAATATGATACAGAATTAAAAGAAAAAGGTTATGAAAATATTATTAAATATGGTATAGCTTTTTACAAGAAAAGATGCAAAATTGTGAAAGATTAATATAAAAAATATATAATAAGCAAATAAATTAAAAGAAATAAAATATATTAAATAAATTTAATAAAAACTATTTACAAGTCACCTTACTTAAGTTAATCTAGTCGTAGGAGGTGATTTTTTTATGAAATCAAAAGAAGTGTTAGCGTTATTGAGAGTAACTAGACCTACACTAACTAAATATGTT
>CACZYK010000023.1 GCA_902785295.1 uncultured Clostridium sp. | reverse complement strand
ATTTAGTTAGTGTAGGTCTAGTTACTCTCAATAACGCTAACACTTCTTTTGATTTCATAAAAAAATCACCTCCTACGACTAGATTAACTTAAGTGAGGTGATTTGTAAATAGTTTTTATTAAATTTATTTAATATATTTTATTTCTTTTAATTTATTTGCTTATTATATATTGTATTAATATTTCTTAATGCAACAGCTCTATTTATTTTAATCTTCTTTAAGTATATTATAATAATAATCTATAAGAAGTTCTTGATATCCTGCTTTTTTATATATTTTCATTTGTTCAATTAGTTTTTTAAATTCTTGGTTATTTATATTATTTAATTTCCCTATCCTTTGTTCAAATGAGATATTTCCCTTTATTTTTAAATAATTTTCTTCATTCATTCCTAAAAACTTCAAATTATCTTTATATCTATTTTTAAGATTACTAGCTATTTGAAGTCCTTCTGGATCAAAATCCCCGCTATAATATATAGTAGCTTTAGACTTAGTCAATTTATCTAATAAAATTAATGAACTTATATTAGGTTGTCCACTTGTGCAAATTAATGTTACAGGAATATTTTCTGTTCTTATTAGAAGTTCATAAAATACTGTTGGATTTTCAAAAACATATACCTTATCATTTAATGCCTTAATTTCTTTTATAAAATTTAAATTATATGTATTTAGAAGAAGTGGTTGTTTTTCTTTCCTAAACCACTTGTAGCCTTGTATTTCTTCATTATCATTACAAGCAACTAGCCCATAAGTAATTGTAAAATTAGAAATTTCATCTCTTATTATATTGACTTTCATCAAAGCTTCATTTTTATTTTCTGTTGTTTCTGTATTTGTATTATAAATATAACCTATGCATGAAATAAAAAGTTTTCCTTGAAAATTATCAATATCAAAATAATGAGAATCTTTAGTTATAATTGAAGAAAATTTAGCTAGTGGTATATAATACTCACTATTTTTTAAATCAAGATAATCAAAAGCCTTATCTATATTAGAAATTACATTAAAAAGTTTATTAGAATCTTCTTTATAGCCTCTTAAAATAGATTGATATCCAAATTTTTTTGATTTTATTGCTTCTTTAAGCCATAGCTTTACTTTTTCATTTTTTAGTTCATTAAAAAGCTTAACAAAAAATTCTTCTTTAACAAGTTCCTTGTTTTCATTAATTTCCTTATTTGTTTTTAAATTATTTTCTCCAAAATATTCTTTTAAAACTTGAATAAAATCTATTCCTTCAAATTTTCCTTGTGAAAAAAAATCAATAAACTTTTTTACTGATAAAGAGCCTTCAGAAACCCCAAATAAGCTATAATCTATGGAACCAAGTATAAGTGATTCTTCTTTAGAAATATTATTTAATTTTATTTTTCCTGTAAGCTTTCCTGTTTTTTTATACTTTTCTTTAAAAGCTTCCATGATTTTTTTATATTCTTTTTTAGTTTTTAAATATTGTGAAGCTTCCTTTTCTAAATTATTCATCTAAAAGCACCTTTTCTTTTCCATTCCATAAATATCTTAATACCGTTACAACATCATCATTTTCTTCTCTTATAAGCTCACATATAGATAGAGAATCAACTGTATCATAATCTCCCCACAAAATTTGAGAATTTAAAATGTAATCAAGGTCTAGTTCCTTTAATAGTCTAAACATATCTCTAATATTGTTTTCATCTACCCCTGCAAAAGCTTCATCCATTGAAATAATTCTTGGACAATCTTTTCTTCCTTTTTCATAACGAGCATATATTGCAGAGAAAAGAGGAATATACATAGACATAGCTTTTTCTCCTCCTGAGAATTGAAAGAAGGCATTGTTAGTAAGTTCTTTTTTACGCTCATTATTTTTTATATAATAAAGCTTAAACTCATACCATTCTCTATAATCTAAAATATCCTTTATTATGGAATGATAATTTCTCACTTCTCCAGTTCCTTCATACTTTCTAATTTCTTCTTTTACCTTTTCAGAAAAATGCTTTGCTAAAGTCTTTAAGTCACTATCTTTATTTCTATCTCCACGTTCTAATATTTCAATAAGCTTTGCTATATCTAATTGTCCTTCTCCTTCAGCTTTTTTAGGAACCCAAGATAAATTAAGCCTTAATGAAGATGAAGTATTCATACTGTTCATAAGCTCATTAATTTTTTTAACCCAATTATTTGACTGGTATATTTTTGCCTTAACCTTTTGACTTATTGTATTCATAAGAACTTCTTCAAAAACCTTACGTTCTTCTTCACTAATAAGAAGCTCTAATTCTTCAATATCTCTTTTTATTTCATCTAATAATACAATTAAGTTTACTTCCTTTCCATGTATTTTCCACCTAAAATCTCTACGTTGTTTAAGCCATTTTTTATTCTTTTCCATATTATCATCTAAGAATAATATTATTTCTGTATTTTGATATTCTCTAAGTTCTGCAGAGTTTTTATTTATAGCTTCTGTTAAACCATTTGAATAAAACTCTCTATTTTTTTCTTTATCACTGCTTAAATCAGAAATAAGTTTTTCACAAATTTTTATAATATCTCCATCTTCTTTTTTACTTACATATTCAAGATTATATTCCTCTTCAAATATTTCTTTATAAATATTAAATTCTGTTTCTTTTTGTTTTATATTATTTAAAAGTTTATTAATTTCATCATCTAAAGCATTTCTTTTAGCTTCTTTTTCTCCAAGTTCATTACTTAATTTTTTTATTATTTCAGGATTTTCCCTTCTTATTCTTAAACAATTATCTATTTCTTTTTCTATCTCTTCAATATCTACTTTACTTAATGCTTCTTCTAAAGTTTCCTTCTTTATTTCATCATCACTTATCTGCCTATTTAATTTATTAATATCATAATATAGATTATCAATATCTTCTAAAAAACTATCTAAGGTTTCTTCTTTGTTTTTTAATAAACTTACTTTATTACTAAAATTATTAAGAGCTATTTTCCCCTCTGTTAATTGCTCTTTATACTCAGCTATAGCATCTAGGGCATCCTCTAAAAGTTTTAATGTATTAATATTTTCAAAGCCTTTCATTTTTTCTATTAATTTAAGCTTTATATCCTTAATCTTGCTTTTCTTTTCAAAAACCTTATTATTCATCTCTATAATATTATTATCTAATGTTTTTAAAATATTTTCTAAATCTTTTAGCATTTTTAAGGCTTCATTTATACTTTCAGTATGTGGCAATGCCTTATACTCTCTATTTAATATATCAATATCATTTTTTAAACATTGTATGTTATTCTCATGTTTCAATATAACTGATTTAATTTCTTCTATTTTTCCTTGTTTTTCTAATATAAGCTCTTCTCTATGTCTTTTTCTTGATGATTCTCCAATAAATTTTTGACTATAATTAGAGCTTACCTTTCCAGATAAAATTCCGATTTTATAATATCCTTTTTCATTTAAATATACAGAAGAGGTATGTTCTAAAAATATGCTTTGTAGTACATTATCTATTTCATTATATAAATCATTTCCTTTTAAAGATTTATCTATAGACAATAATTTGCTTAAATTAAAGCTCATTAAATTTGGATTACTAAAAATATATTTATCCTCCATATTATCTTCAAAGCTCATTGCAACTTCTCTATCTTTTTCATCAATTACAAGTGCATCTAATAGTCCCATATTAATAAGAGAACCTTCTATATATCCTTTTATTTCATCACTTATATCCTCTTTATAATCTAAAGCTTTATATAATGGAATAAAGTTAATTCCTAATCTTTTTAATCTATTTCTATTATTTTTGACCTCTTCGCTTCTTTCTGGTTCTATTTCTTTATTATTTTTAAGCTCTAATATTTCATTTTTTAAGCTTTCTATTTCATTATTAAAACCATTTATAACTTTGTTTTCTACATTTATCTCTGCATTTTTTTCATTAACCCTTTTATTTAAATATCCTTGCAAAATGTTTTTACACTCTTGAATATGTGAATAATCATTAATTACATCTACACTTTGAAATAACTTTAGTTTTTCCTCATCTTCTAATATGTATAAAGTATTATTTTTAACTAGATTAACAATATTAACCTTATAGTTTTCCTTTTCTGTTAAAAATAACTCTTCTGCCCTAGACATATTATTTTTTTCTTCTTCATATTTTTTATTTAGACCATCAAGCTCTTTAACTAAATCTTCTAATTTTTCTTTTTGAGAATCATATTCCTTAAAATATTTTTCTCCCTCTTTTAATTTTGCCTCAAGTTTTTTTATTGTATCATCACAGAATTCAAAATCTTGTAATGATGCTTTCTCTGCTCCTTCTTCAAAAAGACCTATACATTGTTGAAGGTTTAATTCCTCTGATAATTCTTCAATTTCTTTAATAATTTCATTTAGTTTCCCTAATATTATATCTTTTTCATCACTTAATTCTTTAATATTAATTTCAAATTCTCTTCTTTTAGAATTTTTATCCTCTAATTTTTCTGTTTTTTGCTCTTTAGTTTTTTTGTTGCCTTCTAGTCTAGTTTTTATTTCATCTAATTCTTTTCTACTTTTAAATTCATCTCTGTTTATTAATTTATCATAGGTTTCTTCTGCAAATTTAGATTCATTTTCTTTATCTTCAAGCTCTTTAGTTAAGATTTCTATTTCTTTATTATAATTTTTTTGATTTTTTTCTTTTATATCTTTATTTTTTATTTCTTCTTTAAGACTATTATATGAATTTATAAAAGCTCTACTTTTTTCTAAAAGAATAATTGAATTGTACTTATCGTAGTGATATTTAATATTACTTGCTGCTTTGTAGGCTCTTCTATTTTCATCTAAAGTATCATTTAAGCTATCCATATTTTCCATAGAGTCTGAAATTGGTCTTAAATCTTCATCACTTAATGCTTTTAATGAATCTGTTAAAATTTTATATATCTCTGTTGGCTTAAAATCTTTAGAAAGCTTTGGACTTCTTATGCTTATTAAAAGGTTTAATAATTCTTCATAAGATTCTATATCATCAAATCCAAATAAATATTTATTTACCATTTCCATGTAGCTTTTTTGACTTTCAGTATAAAAATTACCTTCTCCAAGTTCATTTTGAAGCTGTCTTTTAGTAAGAGGTATTAGTTCTCCTGCATTTCTATAAAGCATTAAATCTTTTCCAATTCTTCTTCCATCACTTAATATAAAATACCAACTTTGGACAGGTTTGTTTTTTAATGCTTTTAGCCCCATTCCTAAAGTTATATAGCTTTCTCCCTTTTTAAATTCCATATAAAGATAAGCAGTTTTTTCACTATCCCCTTCCTCTAAAAGATAATTTGCAATTGTTCTTGCTCTTGTTCCAAAAGGGTCTAACCTTTCTGGAGATTTATTACCATCTAAAAGAAGAGGGATAAAACTTTGCATAGTTACAGATTTACCACACCCATTGCTTCCTCTTAAAAGTAAGTTACCATCACTTAAATCAAATTCTTCAATATCATAATACCAAAAATTAATTAATCCTAATTTATTTATAACATACCTATTCTTCATTTTTTCCTCCAAAATCGTAATCCGCAGGATATTCACCTATTACTTTTCCACACAAAGGCAAAATTTTAATAAATTCTTTTTCTTTAGAAATAAATTTAAAGCTCTCCATTTCTTTTTCAATCTCATATATATACTTTTTATCACTCATCTCTCTAAATTCTTTACTAAATCCATTACTTTTATTCAACTTTACCCTTAATAATATTTCTTCAAAATCCGACTTATTTAATATAGCAATATCCTCTTCATTTATCTTAATATCTTCATTTTTCACTTTATTTCTTATTTCATTAAGAACAAATAATATTACATCACTTATTCCCTTAGTATTAGGAAATAAAGAAAATCCAGCTTCCCTTTCCCCTAACACAAGCATAGCTCCATTTTTATGTATGTGTAAGTTCCATCCTAAATATTTACTAAAGTTTTCTTCTATGTACTTTCTATAATTTTTTATATACTCATAATCTTCTAATGATTCATCTCTATAAACTATAGGTGATAAAAGCAATTTTCTATATACTCTATTTTTTCTAATTGCTCCTTTATCAATATCTGAATCTAAAGATTTTTCTACAAACAGCTCCTTACTACTTTTAAAATCTAATATATCATCATTAAAATTATTTACTAAATACTTAGATACTCCTGTACTTTCAAACAAAACTTCTTTTGATTCATCTAATGCAAAATCATCTTCATTTCCATCGGTAGTTTTGATAATATTATTTTTTATCATAAATTTTAAAACTTTTATTAAACTTCTTCTAGTTGAATATTCAGTCCATTCAAACTTAACATCTATATCATTAGAACTTAATGCTTCTGTAATATGTGACAATAAAAATTGTTCTTCCTTACCCTTATCTTCTAAAAAAATTAACATAAGCATAAGCATTACATATTCTATTGTATTTTCAAACTCACTTATTCCCATAAAGCTCTCAGCTTTTCCTGGTATTTTTTCAAGCCTTATAAAATCACTTCTTATTATTAAACTATATCCTAAATTATCTGTGATAAAGCTTTTAAATTCTTTATATTTATCCTTTATCCTATAATAATCATCTTGTTGTTCTGTTCTAAGAATTATATAATTCTTAAGTAACATTTTTAACTCTTCCATATCTATCTACTCCCCCTAAACACTATTTTATATGGTGGCATTGATAAATTTCCATCTGTACATCTTAAGATTATATTTTCCTTACTTTCTTCTAATTCTATTTTATACTCTAAGCCTACATCACTTTTGTTCCATTCTCTTTTTTTGCTTCTTCCTTTTGTAAGCAATCTAAGTAAAAGTCCTCTATCTCTACCTTCAATCTCTGGTAATTTACTAAACACTATTTCATTATTTTGTATATATTTATAAATAATTTTTTCCTCTTCTAATCTTTTTTCTAAGACTTTCTTCATATTTTCTTTTTTTCTATTTTCTTTGTTTATTATTGGATTCTTAATTATTTTCTCTCTATATGTACGAACTTTAGGCTTTACTGTAAATTCTGTAGGTTTTTCATCATAAATTGAACTATTTATACTTTCAGTTTCTCTATTTTCATTTGCAATAATTTTTTCTATATTAAAAGCACCTAATACAATTGAAGCTATTTTATGTGCTTCATCTATTTCTTCACACTCTTTAAAAAATAATGCTATTTTTTTATATTCTTCCTTTCTATTTGCATTATTAGACTTTTTATCAGCAATATTTGCAGCATATCTAGTAATTTTTCTTATTATTTCATTGGTATTACTTATTAGTTGTTCAATTAGAGGTTCTCTTCCATTATAGCTTACAAACCATTCCTTCATAGATTTTATTCTTCCTAAATTTAACTCTTTATATTCTTTTTCATCTATTTCTAAATCTATACTTTTTATCTCCTTTTCATATAAATAAATTTTATGAATTATTTCATTTATTGTATTTTCATCTATATTACTAAATACTTCTCTTATTTCATATATATTATTTTGAAGGCTTCTAATAAACTCTCTTAAATACTTTATAAAGCCTTCCTTAAATATTAAAAATTCAGTAGTTTTCATAAGTTCTTCATTTTTAGGAGAATAAAATTTTGATATATAATCTTGATAATTTCTATTTAATGACTGAAAACTTGAATTAAGCTCCTTAAACCAGTCATATATAATCTTATTTTCTTTACTATTTATAATAAATAAATCCTTAACTAAATCCCTAAATCTTTCTACTAAAGAAGCTTCTAAAGAGGAGGTATTTTCAATGGTCATATGTTCAAGAGTTATAAGCATTCTTTCAATTTCAATGGTTTTTGGAGATAAATTATATCTAAATTCTCTATTTTTAAATTCTTCAACTGTCCTAACCTTTGTGGTATCTGCAGTAGCATTTAAATTTTTCCATATTACCAAAACATCTAAATCAGATTTTAACATATCTATTGTATATTCTTTAAAATCATCATATTCTTTTAATATCTCATATATGTCCTCTTTATAAACAGAGTACTTCATTTGTTCATAGAGCTTATACATGATTCTTATTATACTTCTGTATCTATAGGTATTTTCAGTAGCTAAATATTTTACTTCTTCTACCTGCTTTGTAATATTTTTATCAATATTCATCATTTTCTACCTTTCAACAAATTCTATTTTTTTTCTATTATATCACAAAAAAACAATAAAAAAAGCCATAGTGACTACTAACTACTATAGCTTTTTTTAATCTGTATTATACTTTACATTATCTATACATATAATTATCTTAATTTTTAATACAAATAATTATTATTTTTCTTACACATTTCTATAACTTCATCACATGTAACTAAATTATTAAATATTCCCCTTGAAATTTTATTTGCAGATGTTGTATAAAATTGGTTTTCTCCAAAGAACTTTTTTGGAGTATTGCTACAAATAATGGTCCCTTGAAAAAACATTCCACAAGTATCACTATATTCTGCTGCAAATTCAATATCGTGGGTAACCATTATAATAGTAATTCCTTTTTTCTGAAGCTTTTTTAATAATTGTCCAAGCTTTCTCTTATAATAATTATCAAGTCCCTTTGTAGGTTCATCTAAAAGTAATATAGATGGATTTAATAACAAAATCTTTGCAAGGGCTGTTTTTTGTTGTTCTCCCCCACTTAAATCATATGGATGTTTTAAAAGTAAGTCTTCTATTTCTAATTCTCTTGCAATAGCTTTTACCCTTTCTTCTTTTTCATCCTTTTTTATTTTTAAGTAAACTAACATTTCAATTAAATCTTCTTTTACAGTTTTCTTTACAAAAATACTTTGAGGATTTTGAGGGAGCACTCCTAAGTTATTGTCAAATAGTTCTTTATATGAATATTTATTTATATCCTTTCCTCTTAATATCACTTTTCCTCTATAAGGCTTATTTAATGTGCTCATAAGAGAAAGTGCTGTTGTTTTTCCACTTCCATTTCCACCAACAATAGAGTAAAATTCTCCTTTATGCACTTTTAAATTTAAGTCTTTTATAATATCTTCTCCTTGTTTTTCATATTTAAAATATAAGCCTTTTAACTCTAATATTATTTCTTCATTAATATTATGTTCTTTTTCTATTGCTTTATATTTAACTTCTTTGTTCTTAAATAATTTTTCAAGCCACTCTTTGCCTTCTCTTATTGTTATAGGACATTCCCCTTTATCATCTAATTCCATATGAAGTCTTACTGATGTTGGAAGTCCTAAATACATTGCATTATTTTTTATACATTTACCAATATTTCTTGGAGTGTTATTTCCTATTATTTTTCCATCTTCCATAACAATAACTTTATCTGCCATAGGAAAGACTTCTTCTAATCTATGCTCACTTATAATTATTGTTATTCCAAAATCTAAATTTATTTTTTTAATAGTTTCTAAAAATTCTGAAGCTGCTATAGGGTCAAGCTGTGAGGTAGGCTCATCTAAAAGAAGAACTTTTGGATTCATTGCCATTATTGAAGCTAAATTTAAAAGTTGTTTTTGCCCTCCTGAAAGCTCAGTTACATTTTTATAAAACCATTTTTCAATTCCAAAATAGCTTGCCATTTCACAAACTCTTACTCTTATAACTTCATTATCATATCCTAAACTTTCAAGTCCAAAAGCTAATTCATGCCATACCTTATCTGTAACAATTTGATTATCAGGATTTTGAAATACATAACCTATTTTTGAAGCTTCACTTCTTAAATCAAGATTTTTTATTAATTGATTTTTATAAAAAACATCTCCTTCTAAAATTCCATGTGGGGTAAGTGATGGCTTTAATTGTTTTATCAAAGTTGTTTTTCCACATCCTGATTTTCCACATAATACAACAAATTCTCCTGAATTTATATTTAAATTTATATTATCTAATACTCTTTTCTCATTATTTAATGGATATGTAAAGCTTAAATTTTCTATTTTAAAAATTTCCATATACCCTCCTTTTATGGCTCAATAAATCCATATTTTATTTTTATTCTATCTAATTTTTCTATCATAGGTTGTGATAGTATAAATAAAAAAAACACAGTAGCTATTGAATGTACTAAGTCAAAAGGAATTCCTGAAATATATGTAGCTATAAGCCCTTTAATTGTAAATTTTGAACTAAACATAAGAAGAGAACCTATATTTATAATTCCTCCATAAATAAAGAAAGTAGATAAACCTCCAAAAATACATAAAGGAATTTTTTTCTTTTTAAGCTTTCCTTTTTGAAATAAAACCCCAGCTAAAAATCCTATTATTCCAAAACAAAACATCTGCCAAGGTGTCCAAGGTCCTTGTCCAAAAAAGAAATTTGAAACAAATCCTGTCATTGCACCAACTAAAAAACCAACTTCTCCCCCAAAGCAAACTCCTGAAATAATTACTATTGCAACTACTGGTTTAAATTGTGGTAACATAAAAAATGCACCTCTTCCTGCAACTCCAATAGCTGATAATACTGCAATTATTATAAGCTCTCTTACTTTGGGTTTTCTGTTTTCAAATACCATAAAGAAAGGAATCATTGTATAAATTATTATAAGAAGGCTTATGACATAATATTTTCTATCATTAAGAAAAAATATGCCAAATAAAATTGTAAGAGGAATTACAATTAAAATTAACAAACCTGAAACTTTTGTTCTTTTACTTATTTTATTTTTATTTGAATCATTTTCCAAAATTCACACTCCCCTTTCTTACTTATTAATTCTTTTCCATCTTATTTCATCTATCACAGTCAAAATAATAGGCATAACACAAAATAAAAAATAACTTATGTCAACAATAATAGTAAATATAGTATTTCTTGCAATTTTTATTCTTGGAAAGTACCTTATTCTATTTACTTTCATCAAAACGCCAATTATAACAATTAAAGATAAAACTATCATCAAAAATAAAACTATTTTATCTCTTTTACTAAATTTAAAATTTGAAAAGCTTGTTCTTCCTTTTAAGCCATATCCTCTAGCCTTCATTGAATCTGCTGTTTCTATTGCGTTTTCTAATGCCCAAGTAACCATTATTGAAAGTATTTTTATTCCATTTCTAGCACGCCTTATAATATTTCCTTTTGTAACATCTCTTCCTATAGCCTTTTGAGCATTTGATATTACCTTTATTTGTGCCTTATATTTTGGCACAAATCTTAAAACCATAGAAAATATAAGGGAAAGTGAAGGAATTATTCTTCCCCATAAATATATAAACTTATCTGAAGTCATAATTTCGTTATAGCAAGAAAACCATACTATAACGCTTATAAACATAGTAGCTGCAACTATTCCATATACTATAGATTCTAAAGTTATTGGATTACCTCCCTTTAAGTAAAATAAAATAGTAACCCCTTCATGATTAAAAGCTGGATTTATAAGGGCTGTTATTAGCATTAAAGGAAGCATATACAAAATATTAAACTTTAATGCTCTCCTTCCTTTTAAAACTACTGAATAAATAAAAGCAGATGTTAATGATATAATTAAAAATATGGGATGCATAAAAAACATACTACATACAATTACAAATGAAAAATAATAAAAGTTAACAAGTGGATGATAGTTTTCAAAAGAATTTATCATTTTTCTTCATCACCTAACCATTCACAACCTACATCTCTTCCTAAATCACAGGTATATACCCATTCAATAACATCTCCATCATTTAAAAGGTATCTACTACATCCATAATTAGGAAACCATCCATTAACTTTATACATCCAACCTGATAATTCTCCTCCATCAAATTCATATAAATTATTAATTCCCTCAATATAATTACTGTTATAAATTGGTGTCATAGAATATTCCATATGAATATTATTTTTCTGAACTTCTCTTAAAAGGACATCAAATACAAATTCTCCTTCATAAAATTCTACAGTTTGCTTTTTATAAATAACTCCATCTTGAGGTATCATTCCAGCTTTTCCATTTGATTTTGCTACTTCATAATTCTCAGGCTTTAAAAGTGTGTCACATCTTATAGACAAAGTACAATGTCTTACTTTACTCTTATCTGCAGTAACGTCTTGCCATTCTACTGGTTCTTGCTTTCCTTCTGGTACTGGGTCTGTATTAAATTTATCTTTTTCTTTTCTCTCTCCTGTAGAAATCTTTGCTTTAGGCGTTGATTTTCCTTCATTATTTGATACATTTTGCTCTGTAAGATAATTATTTTCTGTTTCTTGTAAACTATTTTCATCACTTGTGGCATTATTATCATTTTGATTATTATTTAAGTTTGGAGTTTTAGTTTCTTCATTATTTTTATTTTCTTTCCCTACAATAAAAAACTTTCCTATGTTATCTGTGACTGTGAAGGTAAATGTAGTTTTTTCATTGCTTTCAACTGATGAACCACAAACCACATCATATTTTTTTGTTTCTTCATTATATTTATATATATCTGCACTTTCTACATTAATCTTCTCATTATAAGTTATTGAAATAGTTGGACTTTCTTTAATAGCTTTTTTCTCTTTAAAAGAAAATTCTTTTATAAAATCTCCTTTTGTTTCATCTTTTACTTTATCTAAATTTTTATCATTAAATTCTAATAATAAATTAATGTCTCTAGGCTTAGTTATTGAACTTCCTAAAAACAACCACTGATAGCTTATATCTTCACTTTCTCCATTAAACATAAGCATATCATCGTCAAACATTAAATCTTCAAATACAGAAGCTTTCACTACTCCATCTTTTGGTATATCTATATTTCTAGAAGAATCTACACTTCCACAGGAAATACATAAAAAACTAAATATAAATATTATTAATGATAATATTCCTTTTTTTAATTTCATGGTAACCTCCTCTTATTTTACTTTACTGCTATTTTACAGTTCTTAACTCTTAAAGTTTTCATATTCATAGCAAGAGAGGTCTTTTTTTTATCTCCATTAACTGTTGCAAATACTGCATCTTGAAATGTTATATTATAAACATCTCCCTTTTGTGCACTACTTCTTAGTTTAAATCCTAACCTTAAAACTATGTTTTTATTCTTTTTATCAAATCCATCACTACAATATGCATATTTACCTGCAGTTGTATCTAAATACATTGCATTTATCTCTCCATTTAAATTTGCCCTATCTACATTGCAACTCCAATTTGGAATAGATAAATTATTTCCATCTGCACTTTTATCTCCATATGTCATCATTGTTCCTTCTTTTACTCCAGTAAATTTAAGCTTATTTTTATCAAAGGTAAGTGATATGCTAGCTGCTGGGTAAATGTTTGAAGGAAGGTCTGATAATTTTATATCTACTGTAAACTCATCATAATTAGAAGCTTTTAATGGTGCTGGAGGCATTAAAGTAAGAGTTGGAGTATTTAAAACTTTTCTAAAAAACAAAAGTGCAATAATTGCTAATATTATAATTGCTAAAATTACTACTCCTATTAATATTTTTTTCTTTTTTAAAGTATTTTTTTTCTTTGAAATATCTTCTGCATTATCTTTATTATTTACATCATTTATATTACTCGAATTATCTTCATTATTTGCATTTTCTTTATTATTTGAAGTATTTTCCTGCATAAAAAAATTCCTCCCAATTTAATAATAGGCTGCCACATTTTTGTTTGTAGCAGCCCAATTTTATAATTATTTACTTAAAACTTTAAATTCGCTTCCATTTACATAGTATTCCATTATTCCCAATGCATCATAAGTATTAATTCTTGAATCTCCTGTAACATTCATTCTTACTATATCTAATCCTTCTGGTGCATCACTTTTACGTAGCCATGCTGATAATGTATTTAAAGCATCTTGTGCATTAATAGTTTCATCATTATTAACATCACCGAAGCTTACTGTACTTGGAGTTAATGAGTCATCAATCAAATAATTATTTATATCATTAAAATCATCTAATGGAATTGTTAAATCTACTAAAGCAACATAGGTTTTAACTCCTTTTTTAGTTGTAAATTCTTCTGAATAGCTCATTGTTGTATTATTGAAAATTATATTTGGAGTGTTTTCAAGGTTAATAAATTCTACTGCTACAACCTTTTTATCTCCTGAAATTAAATCTATTCCATCTCCACTATATAATACTCTTGCAGAAGCTTTTACGCTCTTTCCAACAACTGTTGAAGCACTTGTTACACCATAAGAATAAGTTTTGCTTTCATCTGAGCTTTGCTTTAATTCAAAACTTTCTACATTAAAATCAAGCTTTTGTTCTTCACTAAACTCTTTTGTGATTTTTGCAGTAATTGTTAATAATTCTGCTGGGAATTCATTAGAAACACAATTTATATTTTCTAAAGATGTATTTGAATATACAAGTCTAAGCTTATTATCTTGAACTCCAAAATCACAAAGACCACCAGTTATATTATTGCTATTTGCTTTAACTGACTTTATTTCTATCCCTTCTGGAATATCTATAACTCCATCTAAAAGCTTATAATCTCCTTCTGGATAGCTTCCCACTCTTACATTTATATTAAATTCTGAGCCTACATTTCCACTTATTTTTTCTGGAAGGTCTAAAATTACCTTTCCTGTAATGTCTTCTTTTTGAGAATCTTCAACATCTGTCATATTATATAAGGATGTCTTTTTATTTACAAATCTATCATAGGCAACTATTGCATACATACCTTGATCTGTTGCCATAGCATCTCTATTTGAGGATAAAATATGCTTAAATCCTCCACCTTCTACATAAAAATTCATAAGTGCAGAAATTGTCCAATTTCCATTTTTAATAAATCTACTATCTTTTGCAGGGTCTATGCCAAGTGAAGTTAATGCTGTAATTACTTGAGCAATACTTTCACTGTTTACTGAACCCCAGCTTGAATATCCACCATCTTCATTTTGAATACCAGAAAGCTTATCTAAAGCTCTATCAATATAAGGTTTTACTTTTTCATTATCCTTATATTTTGAAAGTGCTTGAAGTGCCATTGCTGTTATATCTGGGTCTGGAGTAGTTCCACTTAAAGCCCATCCTCCTGCTTCTTCTGTTCCAGTTTTTATTTCTTTTTCTAGAATATAATCAATCATTGCATCTCTTGTGTTTTGAACTTTTGCTGAAGGATTAATTGGTATTTCATAGTTTTTAGTATCTAAAGCTATAAGAGCAAATATTGGTCCATTAATACCTTGCTTTTTAACATTATTAAAATCTGAAAGATAATCTAATAAATTATATCCTCCAACATTAGTTACATCCTTTCCTATAGCAGTTAATGCTAATATAAGTCTTGAGTATTCTGTATATTTTGATGTACTTAAAACTCCATTACATTCATTAAGCTTAGCTAAAACTTTATCATAATATCCATCATAATATCCTTCTGGTACATTATATCCAGCTCTTGCAAGTGATAATATTGTCCATTCTCCAGCTAGTGTTCCAAAAGTAGGTTCTGTTACATTATTGCACATATAAGCTGCTGTTTCATTAATGGCAGTTTCTATAGAAGTTGATGGAGTTACAACTATTTCTCCACTGCTTCCACTTCCACTTTCTTTTAAAGCATCTTGAAGATTTTTAAGTGCAGCATCTACATCTTCTTGAGAAGAGTCTACTATTTCAAGTACTCTATAGGCTTCATTATATGCAGATTTTACTGATGTCTTTGAAAGAATTTCTTCTTTATTATCATCTGAATTTATTTCTGCAACAGCTTTTGTTAATGCATCCTTATTAGCCATTTTTACATATGAGCCTCCAAAAGAGCCACCACTAGAATCCTCTGAATATCCTCCACCAATATCCATACCATATCCATACACAGTAAATTGTAGTCTTATTACATCTCCATCTTCTGGTTCATAATCAGCCATTCCATAATTAGGAAAGCTATTATTTACACAATACATCCATCCTGACATAAAGGTATAATCAAACTCTCCAAGCCAGTTTTCTTCGCTTCTTGAATCTATATCTCCACATTCATCTAAAATATATTGTGGAACATTTGGTTCTCTAGTATCATCATCTTTTAAATATGATAAGTAAAATCCACTATCTATACTTCCGGTATTTCTATAATTACCTTCTTCAAGTATATCTGTTACAATTTTAGCTACATTTTCTCCATCGTAAAATGGTACCTTTATTGGTTCATTAACATATCCAAGACCTAAAGTAAATTTTTCAATTGAAAGAGTAACATATCCCTTTGGTGTTTCATTGCTTCTTGAAAAATTTCCAATTTGTGCAACTGAATTTATCACAAAACCACAAAGTACAATAATAATAATCAATAAGCTTGCTAATTTTTTTAAAAACTTATTATTTTTCATTTTTGTCCCCCTTGCCTAAGTATTAGATTTTATAACTTTTTACTATAGCTATTAATATTTTATTCCCCCCTCTAGAATAATAATTTTAGGCAAAAAATAAGAAGATTAAAAATCATTTAATCTTCCTAAAAAAGTATATAATAACTAAACCATAGACCTTGAATCGAAGTCTATGGTAAAAAGGAAGATCTGACTCGTCTCATAAGAAAGAAAAATTTCTTAGAGCATTTCAGTTGCGGCACAGTCTCGGAATCTCACCGAAGTTCCACCTACTATTCAATTTTTAAATAGTTAGTAAAAATTATAAATCTATTAAAATTATAAACTTATTTTCTTATAAATTCAATAAAAATAATCATTCTATTTTCCCAAATAGCTTAGCAAATGGATTTTCATTAAAATCTTCTGCTTCTTTTTGCATTTTTTTCATTATGTTTTTTACTTCATTTTTATTTACTTTACCTTTTTTATCAAATCTTTTTTCAAAAACAGAAGCCTTTTCTCTAAAATTACAGTTTTCTCCTATACATACATAAATTTTTCCTTCTCCTTGCCCTCTAAGCTCTAATCTTTTATGACACTCTGGGCATCTTGCATTAGTAAGTCTTGCTAAGTTTTCTCTATAACCACATTCTCTATCTTGGCACACAAGCATTCTTCCATTCTTTCCATTTACCTCAAGAAGATATTTACCACAGTTTGGGCATCTACTTCCTGTTTGGTTATCATGATGAAATTTTTCTGTTCCACCTTTAACATCTTCAACTAAATTTGTTGCATATTCCCTCATATCTTTAATAAATTTACTATCATTAATTTTTCCTTTAGCTATATCATCTAATTGCTTCTCCCACTTAGCAGTTAAAAGTGGTGATTTTAAGTCTTTAGGAACTAATTCAATAAGTTGTTTTCCTTTTGATGTTGGATATATATCCTTTCCTTTTTTCTCTATTACAAAAGAATTAAATAACTTTTCAATTATATCTGCCCTTGTGGCAACTGTTCCAAGGCCTCCAGTTTCACCTAAGGTCTTAGCTGCATCTTTTCCTACATTAACATATTTTTGTGGGTTTTCCATAGCTGATAAAAGAGTAGCTTCATTAAATCTTGATGGTGGTTCTGTTTGCTTTTTTATGTATGAAACATCTAAAAGCTTTATTTTATCCCCTTTATTAAGTGGTGGTAAATCTTGAGTTTTTTCCTCTTCATCTAAATTAAGTTTTTCATATAATACTTTCCAGCCCTTTTGTTTTGGGATATTGCCTTTAGCTGTAAATATTTCTCTATTTACATTCACTTTTATTGAAGTTTGTTCATATTCATAAGGTTTCATCATTACACTTAAAAATCTTTTTACTACTAAATCATAAATATGCTTTTCTTCTGTACTTAAATTTGCAAGATTTCCTTTTTGCTCTGTTGGAATAATAGCATGATGGTCTGAAACTTTGCTATCATCAACAAAATTTTTATTTGCTTTTACCCCTGACTTTAATAACATTTCTGAAACTGCTCTATATTCACCAAAAGAAACTGCTTTAAGTCTTTCTGGAATAGTAGATACTATATCTGATGTTATATACCTTGAATCTGTTCTTGGATATGTTAAAAGTTTATGATTTTCATAAAGTCTTTGCATTATATTTAAAGTTTGTTTTGCCGAATAGCCCCATATTTTATTAGCATCTCTTTGTAATTCCGTTAAATCATATAAAGCCTTAGAATACTTCTTTTTATTAGATTTAATTATTTCTACCACTTCACCTTCTTTATCTTTACATTTATTTACTATAGATTTTGCTAAATCTTCTTCATAAATTGTTCCTTTATCGCTAACCCAAATTAAAGTAATTCCTTTTCCTAAAGCTTTTATATTAAAATAATCTACTGGTTTAAAGTTTTTAATTTCCTCTTCTCTATTTACTATCATTGCAAGGGTTGGGGATTGAACTCTTCCTGCTGAAAGTTGTGCATTATATTTACAAGTAAGTGCACGAGTAACATTAAGACCTACAAGCCAATCTGCTTCTGCTCTACATACTGCTGCTTTACGAAGATTTTCAAATTCTTTACCTGGCTTTAAATTTTTAAATCCCTCTAATATTGCTTTTTCAGTTTGAGAAGAAATCCATAATCTTTTTACTGGCTTATTCACCTTTACTTTTTCTAAAATCCAATAAGCAACAAGTTCTCCTTCTCTTCCTGCATCTGTTGCTACTATAATATCAGAAACATCATTTCTTAATAATTGTTTTTTTACTTCATTATATTGTTTTCCTGTTTTCTTTAAAACTGTAAGCTTCATATTCTTTGGTAGCATTGGAAGAGTTTCCATGCTCCACTTTTTATATTTTTCATCATACCCTTCTGGGTCCATAAGACCAACTAAATGGCCCATTGCCCAAGTTACTATATATTTATTTCCTTCAATATATGATCCCTTATTTTGGTTGCACTTAAGAACCCTTGCAAGCTCTTTTCCTACAGATGGTTTTTCTGCTAATACTAATGTTTTACTCATTTTTCTCTCCTTAAAATCACTAAATAATGATAAAAAATTTTTATACATTATTTTAATTTATTTATTCATTATACAATTTTTTTCTTCATAATCCTATATAAAAAAAGCATAGTGAATATATTATTACAAATATAAATTTATTGAATACGATTTTAAAATATGGTAAATTTATATTGATAAGGCAAACAAAGGAGGATTAAATAATATGCAATGTAGTGCAATTGGAACAAGAGATAATATAAAAGTTATAGATAGTGCAGAAAATAGAGGAATGAAAGTTGAGGTTTTAGAATATCTTAAGCTTAAAGGTAGTCCAAGCATTAGAGGAGCTCAACAAATGTACTTTATGGAAAAACAAAATATAAGAGCAAGACAAATAGCTATATATCTTGAAAATGATTCTGTTGAAATTGAACCTGGTGCTATGAGTTATTTTAAAGGAAATATTGAAATGGTCTCAGGTGTAACTGCTGGAAATGTTTTAGGAAGAGTTTTTTCAAGCATGACAACAGGAGAAGCTATTGCTCAACCTAAGTATAAAGGTACAGGAATGGTAGTTCTTGAACCTTCATTTAATCATTTTCTTGTTTTAGAATTAGATGATGAAGAAATAATTGTTGATAAAGGAATGTTTTACTGTGCCCAAGGTGGTGTAACTGTTAAGCCTATTATGCAAAAAAATGTTTCATCTGCTCTTTTAGGTGGAGAAGGAATATTTCAAATATCATTATCTGGAAAGGGAATTGTAGTTTTAGAATGTGCTGTTCCTGTATGTGAAATTGATGTTGTTGAATTAAACAATGATACTCTTAAGGTTGATGGTAATTTTGCTGTCCTTAGAAGTGGAAATATAAGCTTTACTGTTGAGCGTTCTGCTAAGACACTAGTAGGCTCTGCTGTAAGTGGAGAAGGTCTTGTTAATGTTTATAGAGGTACTGGAAGTGTATGGCTTGCTCCAACAATAAAAATCTATGATACAATAAATATGGCAAGCCTTTATGGAGCCTCTTCTACAGCAAGCCTTAATATGAATACAAGTAATAGCAAATAAACATAAAAAGACAGAGTGAATATATTATTTTTCTTTTTTGCCCTGTTAGCTCCAAGTCACAAGTCAAAGCAAAATAATAATTCACATTAGAAAAATTTTTATATACATTAGATAAATTAAATATATTATTTTTATATACATTTAGAATTTGTACTGAAGTTATATAAATCTAATATATTTAATTTTTTTATACTTTTTTAAAATAAATTGACTTTTTCTTAAGATAGAGTGATAATAATTATATGATATTGATTATCATTATAATATAAGGAGGATTTTCAAATTGTTTTATACAAATGATATATTAAAAATTTTTAACAACTGTTGCGAATTTCCAATAACATTAATAAATTGTAATTATAATGTTATATACACAGAAGGTTTTAAAGAAGATTTTAAACCTATATTTTCAAAATTTGTAGAAGATTCAATATTAACTAACATTCCTTTTAATGATGCTCCTTTAACTTGGAATTATGAAGATAATATAAGCTATTATATTATTTCTCAAAAAATTGATGAAGAAATTCAATATTTTTTAATAGGTCCTTATAAAACTCAAGTTAATTCTATAAAACATCCTAATGTTCCTTTAATGGATACAACGTGTTTAAAATACCTTTATGATTTGCTTATGAACATAATAAAAGACTATTCTTCAAATAAGCTTGCTACTTTTTCTCCTAATATATCTAGAGTAATAAAGCATGTTGAAGATAATTATTCTGAACCAATTTGTGTTTCATCAATATGCAAAGACTTTAATATGAA
Organism: uncultured Clostridium sp.; assembly: GCA_902785295.1. Classification (GTDB taxonomy): domain Bacteria; phylum Bacillota; class Clostridia; order Clostridiales; family Clostridiaceae; genus Clostridium. The sequence continues at coordinate 4,400 of CACZYK010000023.1, read as the reverse complement.
TAAATATTATTTCTGTAGATTATTTAAAAAAGAGACAGGCATTACATTTATTCAATATTTAAATAACTTTAAGGTTGAGAAAAGTAAAGAACTATTAAAAAATACAAATCTTTCTCTTTTAGAAATTGCCTTTGAAGTAGGATTTTCAAATCAAAGTTACTTTAGTACAATATTTAAAAAAATTACTGGTACAACCCCTCTTGATTATAGAAATTCCTTTAAAAACTAAAGAATTAACAAATATTGTCTAGCAAAAAACTGGACAATAATTTTTTTACATTTTTGACTATAAACTTTTGTTATAATATAATTATTTTTTGAAAGTATAAAATTATATTCAATTTTTTATAAAAGGAGACCTCTATATGAAAAATACCCTACTTATAAATAAAACCTTACTTCAAAATGCAAATAATGATTTATATATGAAAATGCTAGGTATTGAAATTATTGAAATTTCTAGTGGATATGCAAAAGCAAAAATGAAAGTTACAAAAGAAATTTGTAATCCATATAATTCTGTTCATGGAGGATGTTTATTTTCTTTAGCTGATATTACAGCAGGCTATGCAGCTTGTGCTTATGGACATTATGTTTCTACTGTTTCAGGAAATATGAATTATATAAAACCTGCCATGAATACTAACTACATATATTGCATAGGACAAGTTGTTCGCCAAGGGAAACAAATTTCTGTATATAATGTAGAATTATCTGATGATAATGGAAATATACTAGAAACAGGTTCTTTTACCTTTTTTACTTTAAATAGAGAAGTCTAATTTATTATTTAAATACATAAAAAACATAGGTTCATTATTTTATTTAACTGTTTTACTTATAAGGCTTTAAATAACAGCTAAAAAAAATAGTGAACCTAAAATATTGAAAATTTAATTTTTATTGATAAATAGCCTTTATAGGATCCATCTTTGAAGCATTTCTAGCAGGAATTATACCAAATATAACCCCAACTAAAACTGATATAGATGCTGAACCTATAAGAGTTTTTGCAGTTAATACAGCCTTAAAGCCTTCAATAGGAATAAATATACTTACTGCACTTCCTAAAGCATATCCTAAAGCTATACCAATAACTCCTCCAACTCCAGTTACTATTATTGCTTCAAATAAGAATTGGAAAAGTATTGTTCTTGGCTTTGCACCTATTGCTCTTCTTATACCAATTTCTCTTTTTCTTTCAGTTACAGAAACATACATTATGTTCATAACTCCTACTCCACCAACAAATAATGCAATTCCAGTTATTGCAGAGACAAAAGTTGTAATAGCTCCAATAATAGTTGTTAAAATTTCTATTTCTTCAGAGGAATCTTGAAGTTTATATTCTCCAGCTAGGCTTACATGATTTGTTTTTAAGGTTTTAGTAACTTCATCTAACACTGTATCTTTATCAAATTTAGGGTCAACATATACATATATTGCTGAAATATAATCTGATGAATTTGTTGACTTTAAATTTTCCTTTGGAATAAAACAATACATAGATGCCATATAATCCATTAAATTGGTTGACTTTTTAGTTACTCCTACAATTTCGTAAATATCTCCATTAAAGGATATTCCTTTTCCTATAGAATCTTCTATTTTATCAAATAAGCCTAAAGCAACATCTTCATTAATTACTATTCTATTTTTTCCTTCATCACTTTCAGTAAGATTTCTTCCACATTGAACCTCTAAACTATCTACTCCAGCAGTTAAAATAGTATAAGTTGTTTTATTAAAAAACGAAACATTTACCATTTGAAATTCAGAAGTTCCTGAATCAGATATAGCCTCTACATCCTTTACTCCATTAATATTTTTTACATCATTTATATCATATTCTTCGAACCAATCCATATAATAACCCTCTTCATTTTCTGGTTCAAAATTTATTTGATATTTATTAGAATTTGTACTTTCCATTGATTTACTTACATAATCTGATAATCCATCACCAATTGATTTTACAGTTACTGTAGAACTTATTCCAATTATTATTCCTATCATAGTTAAAAATACTCTTAATTTATGTGCCTTAATGCTATATAAAGACGTTTTTATTAAGTCAACTATAGACATATTATTTTCCCTCCCATATAACACCATCTTTTATTTTTATTACTCTTGTTGCATAATTTACCAAATCTCCATCATGAGTAACCATAATAATTGTTTTTCCTTGCTTATTTAATTCTTTTAATATATTCATAATTTGAATTCCTGTTTCACTATCAAGAGCTCCTGTAGGTTCATCTGCAAATATTACATAAGGGTCATTTATTAAGGCCCTTGCAATTGCAACTCTTTGTTGCTGTCCTCCAGATAATTCCTTAGGATGTCTATCTATCTTTTCCTCAAGACCTACTAAAGTTAAATATTTTAAAACAAGTTCTTCTCTTACCTTTTTACTTACATTTCCTTTATAAAGTAATGGAAGTTCTACATTTTTTCCTATAGTTAAAGAATCTATAAGATGAAATTGTTGAAAAATAAATCCCATGTATTTATTTCTAAGTTCTGATTTTTTATTTTCATCTATATGAGTAACCTCTTCATTATTAAATAAATAAACTCCATCATCAAACCTATCTAAAAATCCTAATGAATTCATAAGAGTAGTTTTTCCAGAACCAGATTTCCCCATTATCATTAAAAATTCACCTTGTTCAATTTCCATATTTAATGATTTTAATACATGAAGCTTTTCCTTATCTGTTCCATAATACTTATTTATATTCTTAAGTTCAATAAGACTACTCATATTTCATTCCCTCTTTCGTATCATCGCTTGGATTTGTAACAACTTCTTCTCCTTCTTCTAAGCCACTTAAAATCTTAACATCATCATTTTCTGAATCTTCATATTCTACATTTTGCTTTTTTAAAGATCCATCTTCTACTTTATAAACAAAAGTTTCACCATTTTCTTCAATTATAGCTTCCTTTGGTATTTTAAGCTCCTTCTCTTCTTCAAAGATAGTTGCTTGAACATGATATCCATCTAAAATATTTTCTTGAGAATCTAATAAAAGAGTTACATCATAGTTTGACAAAGAATTAGCTGAAGTATTCATAGAAGCTCCTATAGCAGAAGAAGCTGATGGTTTTTTACTTATCTCATCAACTTTAGCCTTTATAGTGCTATTATTTGCTATAACCAATACCTCTGCTTCTTGCTCTTTCTTAAGTTTTTCTACATATTTTTCGTTTACACTTCCCTTTATATACAAGTCACTACTACTTATTGAAATAAAGACATTTGTATAATCTTCTTTAGAACCTACTATATCTACCACACCAGAAATATCAGCTTTTACCTCAACAGACTCATCTTTTTTTAAGTTCTCTATTTTTTTATTACACTCTTTTATAGAATCATTTATTGTATCAAGTTGATCATTATATGAACTTATTTCTGTTTCTAAGGCTTGAATTTCACCCTCTAAAGATTGAATTGAAGCCATTGTTATTTCATCTTGAGGATTAGATTTTAAATTTGAAAGGCTGTTTTTCTTCTCTGTTAATTTATTATTTGAATCCTTTTTCTTATTTTCTAATCTTTCTTTTTGAGTTTGATAAGTTGATATTTGTCCATTAAAATCCTCAATTTGAGATGTTATTGTATCATTTTTATAAGTAAATAATACATCTCCAACATTAACAGCTTGTCCATCTGTTACTGAAACAGTATCAACCTTTCCTTTTGAAACATCTAAATAAATATTTTTATTTTCTATAGGTTGAATAATTCCATTAATATATATTTTTTGTAAAGAATCACCTATTATGGTAGTTTCTATACTACTACTATTTACTTGACTATTGTCACTATTTGCCTTAACTAAATATATTGCTACTGTTGATACTAAAATTATCGCTCCAATGACTACATACTTTAAATATTTTTTTTTCATTCTTTTACCCACCTTACAGTTATTTACTAACTTTTTAAATATAACATTTTTTTAATTTAATGCACTATATAAATGTTAATTTTTTCTTATCTTTTTATTAATATTTAATTTTTCCCTTCTATACACATCTTTAAACTACTCCTTTATATTTTTTTATTACACTTCTTATTATAAATAATAAGTTTTTAAAAACTATTAAGCAAATATAAAGAAAGTGTAAAGAAAATGTGTGCTTATTACAAAATTTAAATTAAATACTATAATAGTGCAAAAATGCTTGAAAAATTTTACAAATAAAAAAGAAACATTTATACTAAATTTCTGATATAATTAAATTCTCACAAAAAAAATATCAAGGAGTTATGCATAAATGTTTCCGAATACTATTATATCAAATGAACTATCAATTTACAAATTTTTTAAACAATTAAATTTTGACTTATATTTAACTAAACCTCAACTAAATCATTTAGAAAA
>CACZYK010000022.1 GCA_902785295.1 uncultured Clostridium sp. | reverse complement strand
AATGTAAGTAGCTTTGAAGTTATTCATTGCCAAAGCAGATACGTTGAAACAGTAAAATTCTTAAAATGTTTATATTTGATTACATTTTAAGTAGCAGAAAATTTATGCATAATTTATATACATTAAAAAATGGTCTTAGAGTAGTTACTGAAAAAATTTCAGAATCAAATTCTATTTCTGTTGGAGTTATGATACAAAATGGTTCTAGAAATGAAAGCTTAGAGCTTAATGGAATATCACATTTTATTGAGCATATGTTTTTTAAAGGAACAAAAAAACGTAAATCAAAGGATATTGTAGAGGATATAGAAAATGTAGGTGGACAGATAAATGCATTTACAAGTAAGGAAGCTACTTGCTATTATGTAAAAAACTTATATACTCATTTAGAACTATCTCTTGAGATATTATCTGATATGATTTTAAATTCAGTTTTCTCACCAGAAGAAATTGAAAGAGAAAAAGGCGTAGTTATAGAAGAAATAAATATGTGTGAAGATAACCCAGAGGATGTTTTAGATGATTTAAATTCAAAGGCATGTTATGGCAATAATCCATTATCTTACCCTATATTAGGTACAATAGAAAAAGTAAAGGCTATAACAAGAGAAGATATTTTAAATTTTATAAAAGAAAAATATATTCCACAAAATGCAGTAATTTCTGTATGTGGAAAATTTGATGATAAACAATTAAAAGAACTTATAGAAAAGTATTTTTCAAATTGGAACAGTGATAGCAAATATACCCCAGTTTATGAAGAATGTAAAACTCACACAGGAACATATTTTAAAAATAAGGATATAGAGCAACTTCATGTAAACTTAAGTTTAAAAGGACTTCCTCAAGGTGATGAGCATTCTTATGCTTTAACTCTTTTAAGCAATGTTTTTGGAGGAGGAGCATCTTCAATATTATTTCAAAAGGTAAGAGAAGAGTTAGGATTATGTTATAGCATATATTGTTATCCTCAAGTTTTTCAAAAAGCAGGAAGCCTTAATATATATGCAGGACTTGGAAAAAATTATGGAGAAAAGGCTTTAGATGTTATCTTAAAAGAGATTGATAAATTCTCTAAAGAAGGAATTACAAATGAAAAATTAAATATAAATAAAGAAAAATTAAAGGCTTCATATATATTAGGCTTAGAAAGCACAAGCTCAAGAATGTTTGCTAATGCAAAATCTGTTTTGTTTAGAAAGAAAATAGTAACACAAGAAGAGGTCATTAAAAAGGTAGATAAAATATCTCAAGAAGATATAAGATTTGTTTTAGATGAATGCTTTAAAAATGGAGTATTAAATACATCATATGTTGGAAATAATGTAGATTATTCAAAGCTTAATGATATAGTATTTAATTCTTCTAAAGCATATAAGGAAATTAAGGGAGAAAAATTTAATATTTAATTTGAATATATTGCCTCAAGATTGCATAAAAATTATGTAGATATAAATAGGAGGCATTATAATGAGTAGCAATGAAAATTTGAAACTTTTAAGTGAAATTGAAAAATTTGAACTTATAAACATAAATGATGGAGAAAAATACGATTACCTGCAAAATAGTGATTTGGTAATAGACGATAAAGGAAATATAAGATTTCTAGTGATAAACTTAGGAGGAAAAATTAGTCTTTTTGGAGGAGCAAAGGAGTTCTTAGAAATACCATGGGAGTGTGTAAAAAAAATTGGTTTAAGAACTATAATTTTAGATGCAGATGAAGGCGATATAAAAAGGACTAAGATTTAAGAGTAGGAGAGAAATAAATTGAAAATAATTATTCAAAAGTTTGGTGGAACTTCTGTATCTACAGAAGAAAGAAGAAAGATGGTTGTAAAAAAAATAAATAATGCTATTAAAGAAGGGTATATGCCTGTGGTGGTTGTATCAGCTCTTGGAAGGTATGGAGAACCTTATGCAACAGATACTCTTCTTTCATTAGTAGATACTGATTTTAAGCAGAATAATAGGCAGGCTCTAGATATGCTTATGTGCTGTGGAGAAATGATAAGTTCTGTAATTATGTGTAATGAACTCAAAAAAGAAGGAATAGATGCAATCCCTTTAACAGGAGGTCAAGCCGGAATTATAACTAATGATTCTTTTGGAGATGCAAAGGTATTAGATGTTAAAAGTGACAATATAAAAAAAATGCTTTTAAAAGGAAAGATACCAGTTGTATGTGGCTTTCAAGGAAAAACTGAAAATGAAGAATTTTCAACTCTTGGAAGAGGTGGAAGTGATACCACAGCTGCACTTTTAGGAGCATCAATGTTAGCAGAAAAGATAGAAATTTATACGGATGTTGATGGTATAATGACAGCAGACCCTAGAATGGTTAATGACGCCTCTGTTATTGATATAATAAGCTATGATGAAATATTTCAACTAGCAGACCAAGGAGCTAAGGTTATTCATCCAAGAGCAGTTCAGGTAGCAAGAGAAAAAAATATTCCAATACTTATAAAAAATACATTAACAGATTCTAAAGGAACTCTTATTAATAGCTTAGGAGATAGAAAAAAACTTAGACTTGTAACTAGTATTACAAGCAGTGATGATAGAATACAAATTTCAGTAGATATTAAAGATAATTTAGAAAATGATAAATATAATGATATTCTTCAAGTAATTGCACAAAGAGGAATAAGTTTAGATTTAATAAATATTTTCCCTGAAAAGCAGATTTTTACAATACCTAAAACAGCAAAGGAAGATGTATTTAAAATATTTAAAGACATGAATATTAAATTTACATTTAAAGAAGAATGCAGTACAATAGCCCTTGTTGGAGCAGGAATGAGAGGAGTTCCTGGTGTAATGGCAAAAATATTTAAGGCTTTAAATGATAAAAATATTGAAGTGCTTCAAACAGCAGATTCTCATATGACAATATGGTGCTTAGTTAAAACAAAACAACTTAAAAATGCATTAAATTCACTTCATAAAGCATTTAATTTATCTTAAAATTGAATAAAAATATTTCTTCTGTACATAATGAACTTATAGGAGGAAATATTTTTATGTGTGATAAATGTGAAAATAAAGATAAACTTAATGAAGAAAAGATGAAATCTATTAAAGAGCTTGGAAATACATCCATGGTAGATGTTAATAAGAAAATAGCAGTTTTATCAATAATAGGTCAAGTAGAAGGTCATGTAGTTTTGCAGCCTCAAACAAAATCAACAAAATATGAACATCTAATACCACAAATTATAGAAATAGAACAAAATGAAAATGTAAAAGGTGTTTTAATTGTGCTTAACACCGTTGGAGGCGATGTAGAAGCAGGACTTGCAATTGCAGAGATGATAAATTCACTTTCAAAACCTACAGTATCCATAGTTACAGGAGGAGGTCATTCTATAGGAGTACCATTAGCAACCTCTGCTAAATATTCTTTTATCACTCCATCTGCAACTATGATAATACATCCTGTTAGAATGACAGGATTAGTAGTTGGAGCAGCACAAACCTTTAACTATTTTAAAAAGATGCAAGAAAGAATTAATGATTTTATAATTAGAACATCAAATATAAAAATAGAACAACTAGAGAGCTTTATGAACAGAACAGATGCTCTTTTAAATGATATGGGAACTATTCTTATAGGAAAAGAAGCTGTTGAATGTGGCTTAATTAATAAAGTAGGCGGAATAAGTGATGCCTTAAACAAGCTAAATTCTTTAATAGATAATTCAAATGAAAATAGGGTTTAATAAGCCCTATTTTCCATTGTATAGAAACTTTAATAAGTTTTATGCTATTAAGAAATTATAATAGTTGCCAAATTGGTGATAAATTGTTAAGCTTAATAATAAAGTTTAGAAATTTAATTTAACCTATTTAAAGAAAAAAGTATAAAAACAAGAGTAAGTTTTAGAAAATAGACACTCTATAAAAGGAATTATACAGAGTTATGTAGAAGTTTTAAAGTGGGGTGATATTAGTGAGTGATAAACAGAACAAAAAAGAAGAAAAGATTATAAATAATACTGAAATAAAAGGAATTATTTTTATTGCAATAGGCTTTTTAAGTTTTGTGGCCATATATACAAATCTTGCAGGATTACTATCTACCTTTTCACAAAGAATATGCTTTTTTGTTTTAGGGGTAGGTGCATATGCAATACCATTCTATTTATTATATTTAGGTTTTAGCTATTTAAAGAACAATGGAAAAGTTGATATAGATAAAAGGCTTGGAGGAGTAACATTATTAGTATTAACATTTATTTTGCTTGTAGGAACTATATATATACAAACTAGTGAAAGTCCAGATTCTTTTGGAAAGAATTTAAAAACAATAGTATCTCTTATTGGAGATGGCAAAGGTGGATTTAATGGAGGAGTAGTAGTATATCTTGTTACATTTACTCTATATAAGCTAATTGGAGCGATTGGTTCATATATAGTTTATGCTGCACTAGCCATAATATCTTTTATGATAATATTCAAACTTTCTGTATTAGATGTAGGTAATAAAGCAAAAGATATGAAAAAAAATATTAAATTTAAGAATAATAGAGAAAAGAAGGCAAAGGTAAAAAAAGAAAAAACAAAAAAAGAAGCTTCTAATCAAGAGTTATTAGAAGGTGTAAATAAAAAAATAAAGATTTTAGATTTTATGAAAGAACAATTATCATCAGAAGAAAAGAAAAAATCAGATGAAATAAAGATAATGGAACCATCACAAGCTGAAAGTGAAAAAGAAGCTCAAAGCGAAAAAGAAGTTCAAAATGAAAAAGAAGTTCAAAATGAAAAAGAAGTTCAAAATGAAAAGGACGTTGAAAACGGAAAAGAAGCTGAAAGTGAAAAGAAAGTTGAAAATGAAAAGCCACAAGAAGAAAAATTAGAAAAGGATACTGATGTTGAACAAACATCTTCAATAAAAGAAGAAAAATTAGATGATGACTTAAAAGAAGATGTTAATAAGGAAATAGATGTAAATCTTAATGAAGAAGGAGAAACAGAACCTAAAAAGTATATATTTCCTAAAACTGACCTTTTAAAAGTAAATTCAGGAACTAAACTTAAAGAGTCTGATAAGCAAGAGCTTATAGACCATGCTAAAAAATTAGAAGAAATTCTTGAAAGTTTTAATGTTGAAGCAAAAGTTGTACAAGTTTCTAAGGGACCTTCAGTTACAAGATTTGAGCTTCAACCAAGTCCAGGAGTTAAAGTCAGTAAAATAGTTAATCTTTCAGATGATATAGCATTAGGACTAGCAGCTTCGGGAGTAAGAATAGAAGCACCTATTCCGGGAAAATCAGCAGTTGGAATAGAAGTGCCAAATAAAAAGCAGACTCCTGTATTTTTAAGAGAAGTATTAGAATCTGATGAATTTAAAAAATCTAATAAAAAGTTAGCTTTTGCTCTTGGAAAGGATATTGCAGGAAGTTGCATTGTTGGAGATTTAAGTAAAATGCCTCATACACTAATTGCAGGGGCAACAGGTTCTGGGAAAAGTGTATGTATAAACTCATTAATAATAAGCTTATTATATAAATATTCACCGGAAGAAGTTAAATTACTTCTAGTAGACCCAAAAGTTGTTGAGCTTAATGTATATAATGGAATTCCTCACTTATTAATTCCAGTAGTTACAGACCCTAAAAAAGCAGCAGCAGCATTGAATTGGGCAGTAAATGAAATGACAAAAAGATATAATTTATTTGCTGAAAAGGGAGTAAGAAATATAGATTCATATAATGCTTTATTTGAAAAAGGTGAAATAGAAGAAAAATTACCTTTTGTAGTAATTATAGTAGATGAGCTTGCAGACCTTATGATGGTTTGTCCAAATGATGTTGAAGATTATATAGGAAGACTTGCACAAATGGCAAGAGCAGCAGGTATGCATCTTGTTATAGCAACTCAAAGACCTTCTGTAGATGTAATAACAGGTGTTATAAAGGCAAATATTCCATCAAGAATATCCTTTGCTGTATCTTCTCAAGTGGATTCTAGAACAATTTTAGATAGTGCAGGAGCAGAAAAATTATTAGGAAAAGGAGATATGCTTTATTATCCAGTGGGAGCAGCAAAGCCTTTAAGAATACAAGGATGTTTTATTTCAGAAGAAGAGGTTGAGAAGGTAGTAGAATTTATAAAAAATGATGAAAATGGAACTCTTTATAAAGAAGAAATTTTAGACCATATAAATAAAGAAGCAGAAGGAAAGAATTCAGAAGAGGGAGAGGAAGCGGATGAACTTCTTCCAGAGGCAATAAAGCTTGTTGTAGAATATGACCAAGCCTCAACATCATTTCTTCAAAGAAGACTTAGGATAGGATTTAATAGAGCTGCAAGAATAATGGAGCAACTTGAAGAACGTGAAGTTATTTCTCCAAGAGATGGGACTAAGCCAAGACAAGTATTAATGAAAAAAGAAGAATTGGCAGTTGATGAAGAAACATAAATTTTACTTGTAATAGAAATAAAATAGATATAAAATTAGTAGTACAAAAATTTTTAGCATAGATGTAGGAGGACTTTGACTTGGAAAAATTTAAAGTTGGAATGGTTAGTTTGGGCTGTGATAAAAATAGAATTGATTCAGAAATTTTATTAGGTACTATAAGTAATGAATATGAAATTACTAATAATCCAAAAGAAGCAGATATAATTATAGTAAATACATGTGGATTTATTGAAAAAGCTAAACAAGAATCTATTAATACCATATTAGAGATGGCTGAATATAAAAGAAAGCATAAGTGTAAGCTTCTTATAGCAACAGGGTGTTTAACTCAAAGATATGGAGAAGAGCTTAAATCACTTATGCCTGAAATAGATATAATGCTTGGAGTTAATGACTATAAAAAGATTCATAAGTTAATTAAAGAGTTTATATCTACACATAAGACATCATTAGAAGTTAATTATTCAGATAGTAATATTAATGAAGGAGAAAGAATACTTACAACAGCTTCACAAACTGCTTATTTAAGGATTGCAGAAGGGTGCAATAATTTTTGTACCTACTGCATAATTCCTAAAATAAGAGGTAAATTTAGAAGTAGAAGTATGGAAAATATTTTAGAAGAAGCTGAAAGGTTAAGTAGACAAGGTGTTAAAGAAATAATATTAGTTGCTCAAGATACAACCTTATATGGAAGCGATATTTATGGTGAAAAAAAATTACATATACTCCTTAGAGAAATGGCAAAAATTGAAGGAATAGAATGGATAAGAGTGCTTTATTGCTATCCTGAAGAAATATATGAAGAATTAATAGATGAAATTGCAACAAACAAAAAGGTAGTAAAATATTTAGACCTTCCAATACAACATATAAGTAATAAAATATTAAAACTTATGGGAAGAAAAACCAGTAAGGAAGATATAATAGAAAAAATAAATCTTATTAGAAGTAAAATAAAAGGGGTAACTCTTAGAACTTCATTAATAGTAGGTTTCCCAGGAGAGGAAGAGGAAGATTTTGAAGAACTAAAAGATTTCCTTAAAGAATATAAGTTAGATAAGGTTGGAGTATTTACTTATTCAAGAGAAGAAGGAACACCAGCTTCAAAGATGGAAAATCAAATTGATGAAGAGATAAAGAAGGAAAGAGAAAAAACTCTTATGATTATTCAAAAAGGAATTTCAAAAGAAATAAATCAATTGAAAATAAATAATATTTATGATATTCTAATTGAAGGATATAATGGAAAATATTACTATGGTAGAAATTATGAAATGATACCTGAGGTAGATGGAAAAGTATTTTTCAAAAGTGAAAATAAAATAGAAATTGGTGAAATAGTTAATGTACAGATTAAAAGCTGTACGGATTATGATTTGGTAGGAGTTGTTTATGATGAATCTTGCAAATAAACTTACAGTAATGAGAATGATACTTGTACCTATATTTTTAGTATTTTTGGTTTTTGATTATATTCCTTATGGAAAATTAGTTGCAACAGCTTTGTTTATAATTGCATCCATAACAGATAAATTAGATGGATACATTGCAAGAAGTAGAAATCAAGTAACTAATTTTGGGAAATTCATGGATCCTTTAGCAGATAAACTTTTAGTAACAGCAGCAATAATATCTTTAGTTGAATTAAATTGCATTCCTGCATGGGCAGTAGTTGTTATAATAGCTCGTGAGTTTGCAGTTTCTGGACTTAGAACTATAGCTGCTTCAGATGGTACTGTTATAGCAGCAAGTTGGTGGGGAAAAATAAAAACTGTAATACAAATGATTGCAATAATTCTTTTACTATTAAAAGTAAGTATAGGTGAATATACATTCTTAAGTGACTTTATTGGTGGCGCTAAAGTATTAAGTTGGATATTTAATTCATTATCAATATATATGTTCTATATAGCTGTTGTAATAACAATAATATCTGGAGTAGATTATTTTATAAAAAATAAAGAATCAATATCAACTACAAAGTAGAAAAATAAAATAAAGAACTGCTTTAAAATGATAGTTCGTTTTTGGCAGTTCTTTATTTTATGTAGAAAATTAATTTTATAAAAATTTTATTAAAAATGTTTATTAAAAAAAAACTGGTCAATAATTATATATGACAAATATTTTATTCTGTTTTTTTATTGACTATTATAAAAAGGTAGATTATAATTATAACATAGAACATTAGTTCGCAAGAAGGGGTGGAATTTTAATGGCAAGTATTAATCAAGACAAATTAAAAGCTATCGAAGCAGCTATGAGCCAAATAGAAAAACAATATGGTAAGGGAGCTGTAATGAAGCTTGGAGCAGAGGCATCATTAAGTATTGATTCAGTTTCAACTGGATGTTTAGATTTAGATATAGCACTAGGAATAGGTGGAGTACCAAGAGGAAGAATTGTTGAGATATATGGTCCTGAAAGTTCAGGTAAGACAACAGTAGCTCTTCACATAGCAGCTGAAGCACAAAAAAATGGAGGAGCAGTAGCTTTTATAGATGCAGAACATGCACTAGATCCTGGTTATGCAAAAAAAATAGGTGTAGATACTGAAAATTTAATATTATCTCAACCAGATACAGGAGAACAAGGACTTGAAATAGCAGAGGCATTAGTTCGTTCAGGAGCAATTGATGTACTTATAGTAGACTCTGTAGCAGCTTTGGTTCCAAGAGCTGAAATTGAAGGTGAAATGGGAGATAGTCATGTAGGACTTCAAGCAAGACTTATGTCTCAAGCTTTAAGAAAACTAGCAGGTACAATAAACAAAACAAATTGTGTTGCTATTTTTATAAATCAATTAAGAGAAAAGGTTGGAGTAATGTTTGGAAATCCTGAAACAACTACAGGAGGAAGAGCTTTAAAATTCTATGCTTCTGTAAGATTAGATGTTAGAAGAGTAGATTCTATAAAATCTTCTGATACTATAATAGGAAACAGAACAAGAGTTAAGGTAATGAAAAACAAAGTTGCTCCTCCATTTAAGCAAGCTGAATTTGATATTATGTATAATGAAGGAATATCAAGAACAGGAAATATTGTAGATGTAGGAGTAAAAGAAGGAATAGTACAAAAAAGTGGAGCATGGTTTTCTTATGGTGATATAAGATTAGGGCAAGGAAGAGAAAATGCAAAAATATATTTAAAAGATAATCCTGAAATAGCATTAGAAATAGAAAATAAAATAAGAGAAAAGCATAATTTACCATTAAATACTACTCCAATAGTTTTAATAGAAAAAGAAGATTCTGAAACTGTTGAAGATACTAAATAATAATTAAGGGCTATTAAAAAATATAAATACAATATAAACAATTTACAAAATAAAATTATATTGTTTTTATATTTTTTTGCTCTTTTGCTCTACTAACATTACAATAAAAGATAATACTGGGAAAGGATTAATAAGAAAAAATAATAGTTATAAAAATAAATTTTTTATTAAAAAAATTATTAAATTATAAGAATTATAGCTAAAATTCATTAACATAAATCAAAATAAAGAGTTTAATGAAGTATTATGTCACCTTGACATAAATTTAATTTTCGGATAAAATAATAACAAATACTGGTTTATCATATTCCTTAAACAGTAAGAATAATATGACGCAGTAAGCACTTTCTTATTTAAATATTAGAAAACATAAAAATAGGAGGTGTTGATGTGGAAACGTTAATAATGATATTAATAGATATTGTAGTATTAGTAGTTTTAGGAATGGTATTTTACAAATCAATTCAAGCAGCATCAAAACAAAAAATAGATTCTTTAGAAGAGGAAGCTAAAAAAGTTTTAGAAGATGCTAAAAAAGAAGCAGAGGCTACCAAAAAAGAGGCTATTTTAGAAGGTAAAGAAGAAGTTCACAAACTAAGATCAGATGCAGAAAAAGAATCTCGTGAAAGAAGAAACGAAATTCAAAGGCTTGAAAGAAGATTAATTCAAAGAGAGGAATCACTTGATAAAAAGGTGGATTCTCTACAGAAAAAAGAAGATGCAATGAATGAAAAAGTAGCAGAAATTGATGCTAGGGAGGCAGAAGTTCAAGAACTTCATGAAAAAAGAAGAGAAGAACTTGAAAGAATCTCTGGCTTATCCAGTGAAGAAGCTAAAAAAATCCTCTTAGATGAGGTAAAGAAAGAAGTAACTCATGATGCGGCCTTAATGATTAAAGACATTGAAACAAGGGCAAAGGAAGAAGCAGATAAGAAGGCAAGAAATATTATTACTACTGCCATTCAAAGATGTGCTGCAGATCATGTATCTGAAACTACAGTACAGGTAGTTGCCTTACCTAATGATGAGATGAAGGGTAGAATCATAGGGCGAGAAGGAAGAAACATTAGAACCCTAGAAACTTTAACAGGAGTAGATTTAATTATTGATGATACTCCAGAAGCAGTTATTTTATCAAGTTTTGATCCAATAAGGAGAGAAGTTGCCAAAATGGCACTTGAAAAGTTAATAGTGGATGGAAGAATACATCCGGCTAGAATCGAAGAAATGGTTGAGAGATCTCAAAGAGATGTAGAAAATGATATTAAAGAAGAAGGAGAACAAGCAGCTCTTGAAACTGGAGTTCATGGATTACATCCTGAGATAATAAGATTACTTGGAAGATTAAAATATAGAACTAGTTATGGTCAAAATGTGTTAAAGCATTCCATAGAAGTTTCATATTTAGCTGGTTTAATGGCTTCTGAATTAGGTTTAGATGTGCAGCTTGCCAAGAGAGCAGGTTTACTTCATGATATTGGAAAGGCTGTAGATCAAGAACAAGAAGGGCCACATGCATTGATTGGTGGAGATATTGCAAAGAAATATCATGAATCATCAGTAGTTGTAAATGCAATAGCGGCTCATCATGGAGATGTTGAAATGGAATCTTTAGAAGCTATATTAGTTCAAGCAGCAGATGCAATATCAGCAGCAAGACCAGGAGCTAGAAGAGAAACATTAGAAGCTTATATTAAGAGATTAGAAAATTTAGAGAATATTGCAAATTCCTATGAAGGTGTAGAAAAGTCATATGCCATTCAAGCTGGTAGAGAAATTAGAATTATGGTTAAACCAGATTGTGTCGATGATGCAGCAGCAGTTGAATTAGCACATAATATAGTTAAGAGTGTTGAAGAGCAACTTGAGTATCCAGGACAAATAAAAATAAATGTAATTAGAGAAACAAGAGCAATTGATTTTGCTAAATAAAGATAAGAAATACATTTTGTTTAACAAAATGTATTTTTTTTAGGAGAAAAGAAGGAATTAAAGATTTTATATAGAATAAGTATTAATGTTATAGATGTTACATTTAAGTATGTAATTATTGTAAACGATTTATACAGGAGGGAGAAATAATGGAAGTATTAAAAGTATCAACTAAATCAAATCCAAATGCAGTAGCGGGGGCATTAGCTGCAATAATAAAAGAAAAAAATATAGTAGAAATTCAAGCAGTTGGTGCAGGAGCAATTAATCAAGCAATAAAGGCAATAGCCATAGCAAGAGGCTTCGTGGCTCCAAGTGGAAAGGATATAATATGTATTCCTGCATTTACTGACATAGTAATTGATGGAGAAGAAAGAACAGCAATAAAATTAATTGTGCAACCTAGATAATAATAAAATTTTTAAAAATTTAAAAATCATTAACTATAATGAAAATTTATAAAACTATTGAATTTGTTTCAAAGTTCATATATAATAATTGTTGTAAGGATTAACAATCTATCATTAGAAGAGGTGAATGTAATGGTTTCAAAAGAAGTAATAGTAAAAAACGGAACTGGTTTACATGCTAGACCAGCTACTTTATTAGTAAAAAAGGCTTCATCTTTCAAGTCAGATGTAAGCATAGAATTTAATGGAAAGAAGGCTAATGTTAAGAGTTTAATAGGAGTTTTATCATTAGCAGTAACTAAGGGTGCAACAATAAAGATATCTGCTAATGGTGATGATGAAGCTTTAGCTGTTGAAGAATTAGTTAAATTAATTGAAAGCTTAGAAGACTAATTTAAGTCATAAAAGATTCCCGTAAGGGAGTCTTTTTTTATTCTATTAGGAAATTATATTATTTGCTAAATTGCGGATAAATTGTTAAATTAATAATAAAGTTTAGTAAGAGAAACAAGTTTAGGAATTTACATAATTATTGATGAAAATATTATAATGTTATGATATAATACGAATGAAAATAAAAAAAATAAAAAATATATTCGTGTGGAGGTTGCAAATGAGAGATTTATACACTAGCCCATTAAATTCAAGATATGCATCAAAAGAAATGAGTTTTATATTTTCAGATGACATGAAATTTACAACTTGGAGAAAGCTTTGGGTTGCATTGGCAGAATGTGAAAAGGAGTTAGGTTTAAATATCACTGATGAACAGATAGCAGAATTAAAGGCTCACATTAATGATATAAACTATGATGATGCTCAAAAGAGAGAAAAGGAAGTAAGACATGATGTAATGAGTCATGTATATGCTTATGGCTTACAATGTCCAAAGGCTAAAGGAATTATACATCTTGGAGCTACAAGTTGTTATGTAGGAGATAATACTGATGTAATAATTATGAAAGAAGCTCTTCTTTTAATAAAGAAGAAGATGGTTACAGTTTTACATAGATTAAAGAAATTTGCTGAAAAGTACAAAGATATGCCAACACTAGGTTTTACACATTTTCAACCAGCTCAATTAACTACAGTTGGTAAGAGAGCTACTTTATGGATGCAAGATTTAGTAATGGATATTGAAAATATAGATTTTGTTATAGAAAACTTAAAGCTTAGAGGTGTTAAAGGAACAACAGGAACTCAAGCAAGCTTTATGAATCTTTTTGAAGGTGACGAAGAAAAGGTTAGAGCTTTAGATAAGATGGTTGCAGAAAAAATGGGATTTAAAAAGTGTTTTGGAGTAACTGGTCAAACTTATCCAAGAAAGCTTGATTCAATAGTTTTAAATACATTATCAGAAGTTGCACAAAGTGCATATAAATTCTCTAATGATTTAAGATTACTTCAAAATATGAAAGAGGTAGAAGAACCATTTGAAGCTCATCAAATAGGTTCATCAGCTATGGCATATAAGAGAAACCCTATGAGAAGTGAAAGAATGGGTGCTCTTGCTAGATATGTAATAGTAGATTCATTAAATCCAGCTATAACAGCTTCAACTCAATGGTTTGAAAGAACATTAGATGACTCTGCAAACAAGAGAATTTCTGTTGCTGAAGCTTTCTTAGCTTTAGACGGAGTATTAAACTTATATATCAATATAGCTGAAAATATGGTTGTATATGATAAGGTAATTGCAGCACATGTTAATAGAGAACTTCCATTTATGGCAACTGAAAACATAATGATGGAATCTGTAAAAAGAGGCGGAGATAGACAAGAACTTCATGAAAGAATAAGAGAACACTCAATGGCAGCTGCTCAAAGAGTTAAGGGTGAAGGACTTGACAATGACTTAATAGAAAGAATAATAAATGACCCTACATTTAATCTTTCTAAGGAAGAAATTCTTGGAATAATAGATCCAAAGAAGTTTGTTGGAAGAGCTCCAAGTCAAGTTGTTGAATTTATAGAAGAATATGTTGATCCTATAATAGAAGCAAATAAAGATGCTATTGAAGTTCATAGTGAAATAAATGTTTAATATAATTAAACAAAGACTGTTAAAGTTAATAGTAAAATGAATGTTTTAAATAATTAATAAAAACATATAACTATTTTACAAGAAATAGTGGGGCTGTTGCACCAAGAAATATCAATACAATATATAGTATTTTGTTAAGTAACTATTTACTGTATATTGTTATGAAATTTCTTTGTGCGACAGTCCCTTATTTTTTGGTAAATTTATATAATTTACTAAAAAATAAATATACAGAAAATTTTGAAAAAAAGTTAACAAAGGATTGGATTTTTATATTATAAGATGTATAATTTAATTATAAATTATATGTGCTTTTAAAATGGTAAGAGTAAAAAATATAGGGAAATATATAATATTTTCAGATTAAAAGACAATAAGATTAAAAATTATTATTAAAAAGCCTTTTAACTTTAATAAAAAGAAAATAAAAAAGCCTAAGAACAGAGTAAAGGAGTGGAAATAAAATGTATGATATCATAATAATAGGAGCAGGAGTAATAGGAGCATCTATATTTAGAGAACTTACAAAATATAATTTAAAAATATTGATTGTAGAAAAAGAAAATGATGTATCTATGGGTACTTCTAAAGCTAATTCTGCAATAGTTCATGCAGGTTATGACCCTAAAAAAGGAACATTAATGGGAAAACTTAATGTTTTAGGAAATGAAATGTTTGAAGGCATATGCAAAGAGTTATCAGTTCCTTTTAAAAAAAATGGCTCATTAGTTATAGGGTTTAATGAAGAGGATATGAATAAAATAAAAGAGCTTTATGATAATGGAGTAAGCCTTGGAGTTAAAGGGCTAAAGATATTAAATAAAGAAGAAGTCTTAAAAGAAGAACCTAACTTATCAGAAAAGGTTATAGGTGCTTTATATGCTCCTACAGGAGGGATTGTAGGACCTTTTGAATATACAATTGCATTAGTAGAAAGTGGAATTGAAAATGGTGGAGAAATTAAATTAAATAGTGAAGTAGTAGAAATAAAAAAGAAGGAATTTTTTGAATTAACTTTAAGTAATGGAGAAAAAATAAATTCTAAGATTGTTATTAATGCTTCTGGAGTTTATGGAGATAAGGTTCATAATCTTATATGTAAAGAAAGCTTTAAGATTATCCCAAGAAAAGGTGAATATTATGTTATGGATAAAAGCCAAGGAGATTTATTTACTCATACAATCTTTCAGTGTCCATCAAGGCTAGGAAAAGGCATATTAGTAACTCCAACAGTTCATGGAAATCTTTTAGTAGGACCTAATGCAGAAGATATAGAAGATAAAGAGGATTTATCAACAACCTTATCAGGACTTGAAGAAATAAAAAATACTTCTAAAAAAACTACAGATAAGATTAACTTTAGAGAAAGTATAAGAAATTTTTCAGGATTAAGGGCTATTCCTGATAGAGGAGATTTTATAATAGAGGAAAATAAAGAAGTTAAAGGATTTATTGATGTGGTTGGAATAAAATCTCCAGGACTTTCATCTGCTCCAGCTATAGCTTTAGAGGTTATAAAACTTATTGAAAAGACTGATTTAAATCTTCACAAGAAAGAAAATTTTAATCCTTATAGAAAACAAATAGAATTTATGTCTCTTTCAAAGGAAGAAAAGAAGAAGCTTATAAAAGAAAATGCTTCTTATGGAAGAATAATATGTAGATGTGAGGGAATTACTGAAGGAGAAATAGTAGATGCTATTCATAGAGCTTTTGGAAATATAACATTAGATGGAATAAAAAGAAGATGTAGACCAGGAATGGGAAGATGTCAAGGTGGATTTTGTGGACCTAAGGTTCAAGAAATAATAGCAAGAGAGCTTAATAAAGATATTATAAACATAGAACAAGAGAAAAAAGGCTCCTATATACTAACAGGGAAGACAAAGTAGGAGGTGATAATATGACAAGTTATGATTTAGTTATAGTAGGGGGAGGACCAGCAGGTCTTTCAGCAGCTAAGGAAGCTTATGATAAGGGCATTGATAGTATATTAATAATAGAAAGAGACAAAGAACTTGGAGGAATTTTAAATCAGTGCATACACAATGGATTTGGTCTTCATACTTTTAAAGAAGAACTTACAGGTCCTGAATATGCTCAAAGATATATAAATTTAATAAAAGAGACTAAAGTAGAAATTATGCTTGATACAATGGTATTAAATATTGGAGAAAATCATATTATAGAAGCTATAAACTCAGAAAATGGATATATGGAGATAAAGGGAAAAGCTATAATACTTGCAATGGGTTGTAGGGAAAGAACTAGAGGAGCTATAAATATTCCAGGAGATAGACCATCGGGAATATTTAATGCAGGAGCAGCACAAAGATATATAAATATTGAAGGATACATGCCAGGAAAGGAAGTTGTTATTTTAGGCTCTGGAGATATAGGACTTATTATGGCAAGAAGAATGACACTAGAAGGGGCAAAGGTAAAATGTGTAATTGAGCTTATGCCATATTCTAATGGTTTAAATAGAAACATAGTACAATGTCTTCAAGATTATAATATACCTTTATATCTTTCACATACTATAGTAGATATAAAGGGAAAGGAAAGACTTGAAAAGGTAATAATGGCAGAGGTAGATGAAAATAAAAAGCCAATTAAAGGAACAGAGCAGGAGATTAAATGTGATACCTTATTATTATCTGTAGGATTGATTCCAGAAAATGAACTTTCAAATAAAGCAGGAATTGAAGGAGATAAAAGAACTAATGGTCTTGTTGTAAATGAAAGGATGGAAACTTCAAAAGAGGGAATTTTTGCTTGTGGAAATGTGGTTCATGTTCACGATTTAGTAGATTATGTTACAGAAGAGGCAAAAAGAGCAGGAGAGAGAGCTGCTGATTATATTAAAGGAAAAAAAGTAAATGGGAAGATATTAAATATTATAAATGGAAAAAATATTAATTATACAGTACCTCAAAGATTTTCTTTAGAAGGGATAGAAGATAAACTTATTATATTTTTAAGAGTTAATAATGTATATAAAGATAAAATGCTTGTTGTAAAATCAAAGGACAAAATAATAGCATCTTTTAAGAAAAAACATCTTGCACCATCAGAAATGGAAAAGGTCATGCTTCCTAAAAAACTTTTAGAGAATGTGGATGAAGATTTGATTATTTCTTTAGAGGAGGGTGAAGGTAATGATTAAGGAACTTATATGTATAAATTGTCCTATTGGTTGTCATTTAAAAGTAGATATTGAAAATAAAAAGGTTAGTGGAAACAATTGCAAAAGAGGAGAAGAATATGGAATAAATGAAGTTACAAATCCTCTAAGAATAGTTACAAGTACTGTAAAAATAAAAAATGGAGAATATGATGTTATTCCAGTAAAAACTGAAAAGGCTATTCCAAAGGGATTAATTTTTAAGGCTATGGAAGAAATAAATAAAGTAATTGTTGAAGCTCCTATAAAAATGGGAGATATAGTGATAGAAAATATTTTAAATACAGGAGTTAATGTTATAGCAACTAGGGATATAAAAAATAAGAAACTGCCTTAAAGCTTAAAGGCAGCTCTTATATAAGGGTTTATAGTATAAACTGCTGAGGGAATATACTATAAGGATAGGATTTAAAGTATTAATTAGCAAGGATTTTATAATACCCTAAATACCCTACGTAATATATGTACTAAAAGAGTACATTAATATTATTAACCTAAAAATAATTTTTATACATGTATTTTATTTTTTTTCATAAATAAAATTGATAGGGCAATTACTAAAAAACATATAAAAGCATAAATAAAAAATAATTTATTGTTTAAACTTCCTAAAAGTATAGTTATAGAACCTATGCTTGCAAAAATAGGATTTAACTTTCCTTTCCAAAGTCCTGAAATTTCTCCTTTTAAGCCCATTTTTAAAACTTGATAATATAAAATCATATATCCAATATAATTGAAGGTAATAGAAATTTCAGATATATCAGAGTTTGGAAGTAAATTAAGCTTTTGAGTAAAGTAGTGAATTATTATCCAAAAAAAACATATAAAAAAGGCAGTTATTGCAGAAGCTATAGATATTCCATAGTTTTTATTTATATTTTTAAACTTTTTAGAGTGAGGAAATAAATCTCTTTCTGCTAATGCATTTGGAAGCCTTATTAATCCAAGGATTAATCCATTTATCGTTCCAATAATTGAGATTATAACTAATATTAATATAATTTTAGAACCAAATTCACCCAAAAGATTAGTAGCAGCATAAGCAACATGAGAATCTCCAAGAGACATAACTTTTTCAGCACCAACATAAGTGCTTATTCCAACAAAATAAGCAATATAAATTGCTAAGATAAATAAAGGTGCAAAAATAAGTGCACGAGGAAGATTTTTCTTTGGATTTTTAATTTCATGGCTTATTGATGTAGCTACAATCCATCCATCAAATGAAAAGGCAATAGGAGTTATTGCAGCAATCCATCCAAAAGAAGTCATATTAGTTATATCATTAAATTTTATAGAAGAAGGTTTACCTAAAAAAAGACCAGCTACAGCTATAAAAATTAATGGAAGAAGTTTTATTACGGTAGATGCATTTTGAACATATCCTCCTAATTTAGCAGATAGTATATTTATTAAAAATAATACTATAACAACTATTTCACCAATAAAAATTTCAGTTAATATTGTACCTTCTATATTAAAAAGAAGGCATATATAAATTCCAGCAACCCATGCAACAACAGCAATTAATGTAGGATAATATAAAAATGTGTGAAACCATCCTAAAGCACAAGCTATATTTTTATTACAATATTTTTCAGCATAAGCAATTATTCCACCTGTTTCATCAGTTCTTGAAGCTAGTTCAGCAATTGTAAGACTACCAAAAATAATACTTATTGAAGCTATACAAAATATTAAAATGCCAAGTAATATATTTCCATTAGTAGCAATTAAAATATTATCACTTTTAAAAAATATGCCAGAACCTATTACAATTCCAACAATCATAGCAATAGTGGTAAATAAACTATATTCATTTTTTTTCATAAAAATTCTCCTTTTGTTTTATCTTTTGTATATTAACTTATGTTTTAAGCTATAACATTATAACATGAAAAAATAATTTCTGTAATACTTATTACTATTAAATAACTATTTCTATAAATTAAAAATAAAATTACTAAAATAATTAAAAGAAGCTAGTGTATAAAAATTTAGCTTGTTTAAAAAATATTAGCTTTCTTATGTTATTTGGAAGCCCGACTCACTTCGTTCGCTGGGTAAGTTCGAAATACAAAATATAAAATTTTGATTCTCACTTATCGACAGGCTCCAAGTCATGTCTTCATAAAATAAGAAATCTAATATTTTAATAAACAAAATTAGTATTATTAAATAAATATGATAATTTACAAATTTTACACTATAAGCTATAAAGAGGAGGGGTTAACATGAAAAGAAAAATTATGGCTATGGTAGCATTTACAGTTCTTTTATCAAATTTATATGGATGTGGAGATATGGTTAATGTTCCTTATACAAATAGTGTTGGAAGTAATATAGAGGAAGATTCAAAAGCAAAAAATATAGTTACTGAAATAAAGGTTGCAGATAAGGATGATAAAGAGGTTAAAGCACTAGAGGAAGAAATAGCTAATTTAGTTAAGGATGAAGAGGATGTTATAAATAATAGCTATCATGAGGAAGATAAAAAGAATACAGAAGAAGATAAAGACAATAATAAGGAAGAAAACATAAAAGAAAAAGATGATAATAAAGAAGAAAATATAGAAGAATATAAAGATAATAATAAAGAAGAGGAAAAAGTTGAAACAAAAAAACTTTCAGAAGAAGAGGCAAAGGATATATTAAATAATGCTGTTAATACTGATAAATATGAAGTGGAGATAAATAATAATAATTTTATTTATGAAGGAAGAGAATGGTATCAATATATTATAAATTATGATGATATAACTTCTCAATATTCATTAATTGTTGATAAGAAAATAGGAGAAGTAAAATGTTATAGAGTTGATGGTTTGGTATGTGATTTTGAAGGAAGTATGTTTTCAAAAGATTATGATGAATCATTAAAAGAACCATGTGATTGGGATGGAAAATACTATCTTAAAGAGGGAGATGGAATATTAAATATAAGTGGCACAGATAAAGATTCATTTAAATTTAATATATATGGAAATATAAATGATAAAAAACTAGAAAATATCAATGGAGTAGCTAAAACCATAGATAATGTTGGAAATTATACTTATGATAATGGAGAAATTTTAAACTTTATAATTGGAAATGGATACATTGAGATAAATAGATTTAATACTTTAGGAGAAACAGTTTTTCATGGACTTTATTTTCCAAAAGATACTTAATATAAAGTAAATAAAAGCTGAATGAGATAATTATACGAAAATAGTTTATAATGGTTAAAAATCGGTTATTTTAGAGAAATATTAAGAAAAACTATAATAAACTTAAATAAATAAAGATAATCAAAGTATTTTGTAATTATTTTCACTAGAAAGTATAAAATAAATATTTAAATAAATTAAAAATGATGATAAAATATAAACTATACTTGTAGTTTGCAAGCTATTAGTATGTTCATAAATTTAAGGGGTGGAAAAAATGAATAAGACAGTTGGATGTACCTTACTTATTAAAGATGATTTTAATAATGTATTAGTATTAAACAAAAAGGTAAAAAGGGGAGAAGAACAGACTTGGTCATTACTTTCAGAAAAAAATAGGGGAAAAGAAAGTGATGAGAAATGTATTGATAGAGCAGTAAAGGATGTATTAAAATCAATACCATTTGAAACAAAGTTTATTGGAGAGTATGAATCTGATTATGAAACTTTTAAAGTCTATTCTGCTATATTAAGAGAAAGGATAGTGTTACATAAAAACTACAAGGAATGTAAATGGGTAGGAAAAAATGAATTAGATAAGCTTAATTTGCTTGAAAGAGATAAAAATATATTAAGAGAGTACCTCGTTTAAAATATACAAAGAGCTGAGAAATTTACGCCAGAGATTTCTCAGCTTATTTTTTTAATTTGTATTAATTTTTATAACTCTTATTTTTGAATAAAATGAGGGATAAACGTAGTTTAAAGGAAAATCTTTTTTATCATCACTATGGCAGCATTTTATTAGAAAAATTTAATCTAAAAATTTCTATCATCTCCATAATAAAAAGAAAACTTAGTAATATTAATATTAGTTTTGTGGATAATTATGTATTGAGATGATATAATGTAGCAGGATAATTAAAATAAAACATGAAGGGAAGACTAATTAAATGAAAGATTCACATAACTCAATATTAGAAAGAGAAGAAGAGGTAAAGGGAATTTTAAATAATTTTTGTGATAATTATTTAAATGAGAACTATAAGGTAGTATCCAATAGGCTATGTGAAGCAATTATAAAGAAGGATGAAAAATTATTAATTAAAGGAAAAAGCTCTGCATGGGCCTGTGGAATAATTCATGCTATAGGAAGTATAAATAATTTATTTAATAAGGATAATGATATTTATATTAAAGCAAAGGATTTATATCAAAGCTTTAATGTAAGTAGTTCAACAGCTCTTAATCGTTCTAAACAAATACAAAATATTATAAATACATCAAAGGATGATACTTGGAGGATAGTAGAAAAAGTGGAAGAAGAAAGTGATAAAAAGTTTGAGGAGGCAGAACTTTTAATAAGTCAAGCATGGCAGTGTAAAAATTTTAATAAAAAGAAGAAGTTTGCTAAAGAAGCACTAGAGATTTGTGATTATTGTGTTGATGCATATATAATTTTAGCAAAGGATAATTTAAAGAGTAATGAAGAGAAAAAAGAACTACTAGAAAAGGCTGTTAAAGGAAGTCTAAAGCTTTTAGGAGTTTCAGATATGTCTCAAATACCAAAGGAAACTTGGGAACTTCCAGAAATAACATCATTACTTGGTTCTTCTTACAATCTTTTATTTCAATTATGGAATATGGGAGAAAGAAGGGAGGCAATAGATTTAGGATTAGAAATTTTAAAATATGATAAAAAAGATATGCTTATGATAAGGGCAGTTATAATAAATTGGATGCTTCTTGAAAATAATATAGATGAAGCAGAGAAATTTTTAGATACATATAAAAATGATTATTTAAGTGCATTTAAATATAGTAAGGTTATAATTGAATATTTAAAAGGAAACTTAGAAAAGGCAGAAAGTCTTCTTAAAGAAGCATATAAATTTAATCCATATGTAATGCCATATATATTAAAGCAAAAAAAGATACCAGAAAACTTACCTAAGATACAAAGCTTTAGAAGTGAAGAGGAAGCAGTTCATTATATGACTAAGGCTATTGTAGTGTGGAAAAGTATTGATGGAATAACTAAATGGGTAAAGGAAATTTATAAAAAAGGCTTATAAACATAGAGGTGATTTTTATGAGATATGTCTTTATAGGTATAATATTTTTTCTTATAATTGTTAACTTTGTATTGTTTTTTATAGGAAGAAAACATGCTTCAAATATTTCTGAGGATAAAGAAGCAAGTGATATGGAATTTAAAAAGGGTATGAAATATTTTATATCTGCAGCTATAGTATCTTTTTTAACTATAATAATAATTTCTGTAGCAGCTATATTGTATATAAAATAATAAATAAAATTTAGAGCAGAATAAATGTATTGTTTTGTCTTAACTTAAAGCAAAGAGAGTAAAAAGAGCAAAATAGTATATTTACTCTGTTTTTTTATATTATCTACTAAACTATGGACAACTTGTTAATTTTATTAATAAAGCTTAAAAAAATAAAAACTTGACAAAATAATATATTAATCATATTATACTCCAAAAGAAAAAGAAATTGTTGCATATCATGAAATTGGACACGCACTAGTTGCTCTGCACCAGTTCATAAGATAACTATAATTCCTAGAACTTCTGGTGCATTAGGATATACAATGCAAGTTGAAGAAGGAGAAAAAAGCTTACTTTCTAAGGAAGAGGCATGAAATAAATTTGCATAAAAAGCAACTCCTTAAATGTTATATTATAATAATAACAGAATTATTATAGAAATAAATAGAATATTGCAAGAATTATTAAAATTAGTGGTATATAATAACATTATAGTTACAATAAACTTTGTAAGGAGGATAAAAATTATGAATTTAGGAAAATTAAATGAATACTTAGTTAATGATAGTGATATTACAATATGCTATGAAAATGGTGAAGCTTATGTAAAGGTTATGTCAGATAAGATAATCAACTTCTTTGTACCATTACTTAGAGCAGAAAGACAGTCTAAAGCAGTTGAAAATTTAGAGTGTGATGAATGTGATTTTGAAGTTTCTGCTATTAAAAATGGAATAAAAATAACTACTGATGAATTAATAGTAAAAATATATGATGAATTTAAAGTTGATATATATGATAAAGATGAAAATGTTTTATGTGAGGATTATAGAGGAGAGAAGGCTCCATTTGTAAGAAGAAGTGCAGATTATTCTTTAGCAGAAGCAGAAGGACATAGCATTAACAATGGAGAAGATGAGTTTAAGGTATATGTTTCTAAAAAGATGGAAGAAAATATGCATTTTTATGGCTTAGGAGAAAAAACAGGTCATTTAGATAAAAAAGGATATCACTATGTTAACTGGAATACAGATAATCCAGCACCTCATGGAGAAACCTTTGATAGATTATACAAGTCAATACCTTTCTTAATAGGAATGAAGGATGAAACAGCTTTTGGTATTTTCTTTGATAATCATTTTGAAACTCATTTTGATATGGGAAGAGACAATAAAGATTATTACTATTTCTCAGCAGTAGATGGAAATTTAGATTATTATTTTATATATGGACCAAGTATTAAAAAGGTTGTAAAAAGATATACATATCTTACAGGAACAACACCTCTTCCACAACTTTGGACTTTAGGATATCAACAATGTAGATGGTCTTATCCAACTAAGGAAAGAGTTATGGAAGTAGCAAATACTTTTAGAGAAAAGGATATTCCTTGTGACACTATTTACTTAGATATAGACTATATGGATGGATATAGAGTATTTACTTGGGATGATGAAAAGTTCCCAGATTTTGAAGGAATGATAAAGGAATTAAAGGATAAGGGATTTAAGGTTGTAACTATAATAGACCCAGGTGTTAAGGTAGATAAAGGTTATAAGATATTTGATGAAGGTCTTAAAAATGGATATTATGCAACTGATAAAAATGGAATTACTTATGTAAATGAAGTATGGCCAGGAGATGCTGTATATCCTGATTTTATGAATAAAGATGTTAGAAAATGGTGGGCTAAAAATCAAAAAATTATGATGGATGCAGGAGTTTCAGGAATATGGAATGATATGAATGAGCCTGCAAGCTTTAATGGACCTCTTCCAGATGATGTAATGTTTGATTATGATGGAACGAAAATAGAACATAAGGAAGCTCATAATATTTATGGACACTTTATGGATAAGGCAACTTTTGAAGGAATTAAGAAAGAAACAAATAAGAGACCTTTTGTAGTAACAAGAGCGTGTTATGCAGGAACTCAAAAATATTCTACAATATGGACAGGAGATAATCAAAGTACATGGGAACACTTAAGAATGTCTGTACCAATGCTTATGAATTTAGGATTAAGTGGAATGGCATTTTGTGGAACAGATGTTGGAGGCTTTGGACATGACTGTTCCCCAGAGCTTTTAAGCAGATGGGTTCAAATGGGTACATTTACTCCACTTTTCAGAAATCATGCAGCAATGGGTACAAGAGACCAAGAGCCATGGGCATTTGATAAAGAAACAGAAGAAATAAACAGAAAATATATTAAGCTTCGTTATAAATTTATACCATATATATATGACATGATGAGATATGCAGAAGAATGTGGAGCACCACTTATAAGACCATTATTATTTAATTATCAAGAAGATAAAAACACTTATGAAATAAATGATGAATTTATGTGTGGAGATAAAATCCTTGTAGCACCAGTATTAACTCAAGGAAGCAAAGCTAGAATGGTTTATCTTCCAGAAGGAGAAACTTGGATAGATTACTGGAATGGAGAGGAATATGAAGGTGGAAAATATATAATAAGAGAGACACCTTTAGACTTATGTCCAATTTACATTAAAAAGGGAGCAAGTATACCAGTTTATGCAGAAGAGATAAACTATATTGGAGAAAAGCCTTTAGATAAAATAACTTTTGAAATTTATGCAGGAAAAGGAAAGTGCTCTCATTACTTAGATGATGGAGAAAGCTATAACTATAAAGATGGTGAGTTTAATAAATATAAAGTAAAGAGTGAACTAAAAGAAGAACTTTCAATTGAGTTTGAAGAAAGCAAAAAAGGGTATTCTAAAGATTATAAAGAAATTGATTTTGTAATTAAGGGTTATGAAGGAAAGGTTACAATCAATGATAAGGAATATGAAGTAAATAAAAATGATAATATCATAAAAATAGAAAAATAGTTTTAAAAGGGTGTGGAATTTATGAATAAAATGGTTGAGGAATTAGTTTTAGAATTTTCAAAGCTAGATGAAATTGAGGGAATCATATTAGGTGGTTCCCAAGCTACTAACACAACAGATAGTGGTTCTGATTATGATTTGTATTTTTACTATTCAAAAGAAGTTCCAATAGAGAAAAGAAGAGAAATATGTGATAAATATTTTAAATATGTAGAAATTAATAACACTTATTGGGAAACTGAAGATGATGGAATATTAAAAGATGATACTCCTATTGAGATAATATATAGAGATATAAAATGGATAAGAGGTTCTGTTGAAAGAACAATAGTAAATTGTGAGGCAGATATTGGATATACAACTTGTTTTATATCAAGTATAAAAAATTCCATTATTTTGTGTGATAAATCTAATATTTTAAATGAGCTTAAGACTATATGCAGTGTGGATTTTCCAGAGGAGCTTAAGGAAAATATAATAAGAAAAAATTATCCTCTTTTAAAAGATGAAATGTTTTCTTATTATAATCAAATAAAAAAAGCTCTAGGAAGAAAAGTTATTTTGATATTATATTTGCCTTTAATAAATATCTTCATCCTGGAGAAAAGAAGATATTAAAAATAATAAAGGATAATAACTTAACTATTCCAAAGAATATGGAAGAAAATGTTTTAAATATTTTAAAATATTCAGGAAATGGAGATATAAAAATATTAAACGAAATAGAAGAGCTAGTTAAAAATCTTGATGAGATGCTTTAAGGAAGGATTTAATATGACAGAAAAAGAAAAAATGATAAGTGGGAAATTATATGATAGTAGATGGGCTTTTTGAAGAACGTCAGCATGCAAAAGACTTAGTATTTGAATTTAATTCACTAATGTGGGCTCAGGAAAAGAATATGCATTTCCAATAACAATAGGAAATGATGTTTGGATTGGCGGAAATGTTGTAATAAATCCAAATGTAACAATAGGAAATAATGTTGTTATAGGTTCTGGAAGTGTAATTACAAAAGATATCCCAAGTAATGTGGTGGTAGCAGGAAATCCTTGCAAGGTTATTAGAAAAATAACTGAAGAGGATAAAAAGTATTATTTTAAAAAGTTAAAAGTAGAGTAATAAGTTTAAACATCAGAAAGTAATGTTTTTATTTTCTGATGTTTTTTTATATTATTACTTTATTTTTTAAATAAAATCATAAAAACATTAGAAAAATTATTGACATTAGAAAAAATTGATGTATAATAAAAAACATATTAATCAGATATGATATATATGCTTTAAGGAGGAATATTAATATGGCACAATTAAGTAGTGTTTTGGATGGATTTTCAGAGTCAGTTATTAGAAAAATGACTAGAATAGCAGCTAAATATGATGCTATTAATTTATCTCAAGGATTTCCAGATTTTGATCCACCAAAAGAAATAATAGAATCATTAAAAACTGTTGCCGACAATGGCCCTCATCAATATGAAGTAACTTGGGGTTCTCAGTTATTTAGAGAAAGTTTGGCAAAGAAACAAGAAAAATTTATGGGCATAGATATAGACCCAAATAAAAATATAGTTGTAACCTGTGGAAGCACAGAAGCTATGATGGTAGCAATGCACACAGTTTGTAATCCTAAGGATAAGGTTATTATATTTTCACCATTTTATGAAAACTATACAGCAGATACAATACTTACTGGAGCAGAGCCTATATATGTTCCATTAATACCTCCAGAATTTAATTTTGATAAAAAAGTATTAAGAGAAGCTTTTGAACAAGGAGCAAAAGTATTAATTCTTTGTAACCCATCAAATCCAACAGGAAAGGTATTTACAAGAGAAGAACTTGAATATATTGCAGAACTTTCTATAGAGTTTGATACCTTTGTAATTACTGATGAGGTTTATGAGCATTTAGTTTATCCACCTTATAAGCATACTTATATAGCTTCACTTCCAGGAATGAAGGAAAGGACAATAAACTGTAGCTCATTATCAAAGACTTATTCAATTACTGGATGGAGATTAGGGTATATAATTGCACCTGAAAATATTATAGAGGTATGTAAAAAGGTTCATGATTTTCTAACAGTTGGAGCAGCAGCACCACTTCAAAAAGCAGCAGTAACAGGACTTAATTTTAGTGATGAATATTATGAAAATCTTACAAGTTATTATGATAAAAAAAGAAAATTATTTTTAGATGGACTTGATAAAATAGGATTAAAATATTATGTTCCTCAAGGAGCTTATTATGTTTTAGTTGATATAAGTGAATTTAAAGAAAAAGATGATACTAAGTTTTGTGAATGGATGATTAAGAATATAGGGGTAGCCGCAGTACCAGGTTCAAGCTTTTTTAGAGAACCAGTTAATAATTACATAAGATTTCACTTCGCAAAAAAGGATGAAACATTAAAAGAGGCATTAAAAAGATTAGAAAAACTTAAATATTATAAAGAAAAAGGAGAGATTTAAAATGAAGAAAATTAAAAAAATATTATCTTTAGGAGTAATATCAGTATTAGCAATAGGAGCTTTAGCAGGATGTGGAAATAGTTCTTCTAATAAGGAAGAAAGCACTAAAAATGAAAGTTCAAAGGAAATAAAAATAGGAGTATGCCCAGGTCCTTATGGTGATATGGTTGAAAAGGCAATTGAACCTTACTTAAACAAATTAGGATATAAGGTTGAGGTTGTTGATTTTACAGATTATGTTCAACCAGACCAAGCCTTAGCTTCAGGGGAAATTGATGCAAACTTAATGCAACATACAGTTTATCTTGAAAAGTTTGCAAAGGATAATAATTTAGATATAAAAAGCATAATTGAAGTTCCAACAGCAGGTGCTGGAGTTTTCTCAGAAAAATTAAAATCTTTTGATGAATTAAAAGATGGAGATAAGGTAGCAATTCCAACAGATGCAGTAAATTTAGCACGTTCATTAAGATTACTAGAAACTTTAGGAGTAATAAAATTAAAAGAAGATGTTGATGCTACAAAGGCAACAACAGCTGAT
>CACZYK010000021.1 GCA_902785295.1 uncultured Clostridium sp. | reverse complement strand
TATATGATTAACTAATTTACCATATAATAAAGCTAAAAGCTAGATATAATCTATATTTCAATTACAAAAAATTTTATACTTTCCTATACATTAAAAAAACTCCAACACATACTTGTTGGAGCTTTTTAATCTAAAATATTATAAATTTTATTGTCTTTGTTGTTACCTTTCCATTACTATCTTTTACATCTACATATAATATTTTAGTACCTATGTAATTTGCATTCCAGATGGCTGTATTTGAGGTTGAATAATCTTTTATTAGTGAAGAGTTTCCATTTGCTGTTCCTACTCTAAATCTATATTTTAATGTTCCTGTTCCTGTTGCTTTTGCTGTTAATGTTACTTGGGTTCCTGCTACTTGTGGTGATGCTTTACTTACTGTAAATGAACTTATTGTTGGAGCTACTATTTTTTCACTTATCACATAACTCATTGTTTTTGTTACTACTTTTCCATTACCATCTTTTACATCTACATATAATACTTTAGTACCTACATAATTTGCATTCCAGATGGCTGTATTTGAGGTTGAATAATCTTTTATAAGTGAAGAGTTTCCATTTGCTGTTCCTACTCTAAATCTATATTTTAATGTTCCTGTTCCTGTTGCATTTGCTGTTAGTGTTATGCTTGTTCCCTTTACTTGTGGAGATACTTTGTTTGATGTAAAACTTATAACTGTACCACTAGATTTTTTATATCTATATGTTACTATCAAAGTTCCATCTCTATAAACACCACTTGTTTTTCCAATAACAGAATCAAATGTATATCCAGATATAGTTTTTTGAGTAGTACTATAACTTGCTCCTATTTCACCTTTTAAAGTTATTGAATTAGCTATTTCTTCCTTTGTATCTACATCAACATATTTTACTTTAACATATCCTGGATTTTCTATTTCTTGTGACTTTTTATATTTATAAGTTACTGTTATTGTTCCACTTGTAAATTTACCACTTGCATTTGATGGTGTTGAAACTAATTCATATCCTGATATTGTTTTAGCTGTTGTTGTATAACTTTCTCCTACATTGCCTATTTTAGTTGTTGAACTTGATATTTCATTTCCAGATTCATCTACATATTTAACTTTTACAGTTCCCTTTGCTACTAGGTATGGTATTCCATCTTTTATTGTTCCATTATCAAAAGTTTTTATTCTTGCACCAAAAGAATAATTTCTTCCTCCATTATTATCCCATGTACCACTTCCATTATTAAAACATACTTCTGCTGTTGTTTCTTGACCAATGTTTAATACAGCCTTCTTATAACCATCAAATTCAGAATCCTCCATCAAAACTCCTGGTACTGTAGTCCATGTTCCTCCAGCTGGTCTCCAGTGAATATATGGTGCTTGGAATCCTGTATTGCAATTATAATAAATTGTAACCATATTATCCCACACATGTTTTCCTGATACAAATTTATTACTGCTGTCATTTTTATAATCTCCTGAAGCAACAACTTGTCCACTTGAAGATGGCAACCATGTTTGTCCATCATTTAAAGAATATCTTATTGTGTTTGATTGAATATCTAATGGATATGATAATGCATAATAAAAATGTCCTTCTGTATCCATATATGGAGATAATGAAACATCTCCAGCCCAATTTCCATTTTCATCCTTGTATTGAAGTAATACTGAAGATGTATCCGCTTCTATATATAAATTTGTTGATGACATTACAGGCTTACCTATAGAAATACTTCCATCATTTTCAATAGTAAATGTATCACTTTCTTCCTCTGGTAATTCTACGCCTTTACTTGAAGGCTTATATCCTTCACAATCTGAATATCTTACTCTTACTGGATTACTACTTGTTAATTTATAAGATATAGTTCCTTTTAAATATCCTAAAATATCTTCTGAAGCTATCATTGTTTCTGAGCCTTTCCAAGTACTTCCCCCATCTAAGCTATATTGTAATTTTGCTAAATCTTCTGTAGTTCTTGCATAGATATTTACAGTTTCTTCTTTAGCATCTCCAAAATTACAAGGAACTTCTACTGTCTTGAATTTTCCTGCTACTATTTTTACATATACAACCTCTCCATAAACATCTGTTCCAGTTGCATATCCTTCTTGTGATGAGCTCTTTAATGATTCTAAGCTACTAAATTTTGAAACTGAGCTTCCATCTACAGTAGGTACTCCATTTGATTTAACATGCATTTTAACAATATAATATTCTATATCAGGAGTGTAAGTTCCTGTCTTTGCAGTTGTTGTAAATTTAACTCCTGTCCAATCATCATTTCTAGATAAAGTAAAGTTTTGCTCGAAATAATTTCCTTCTTTGTAACTAGTGGAGTTTCCATCATCATCATAATATTCAAAAGAAGATGCTTTTGTATCTGGAAAACAATCTACATATATGTTAGTCATTTTCTTTTCACCAACATAGTTTTCATAATCTTGACTAGGAATAATTGCACCTTGCTTTATAAATAATGGTACATCACTCCAATTAACTGCATCAACAGCATAGTTTATAGTTTGTCCACCTGTATAAGTAGTTCCTTTAGCATAATCAATCCAAGTTCCTTTAGGTAAATAAATACTCTTTTGAGTTTGACCTTGGTCTAAAACTGGTGATACTAATAAATAATCTCCAAACATCCATGCATCTGTATATTCTGCAACATTAGGGTCATTTGGATAAGCCATCATTAATGATTTTATAAGACCTATACCGTTTTCATAAGCTTGGTTATCATACTTATAAATATAAGGTATAAGTTTATATCTAAGTTGCATTACACTTTTAGCAGCTGCTTCTGCTTTTTCTCCATATGCCCATGGATAACGAACTTTATTTCCTTGAGTTATATCTTGTCCATGTACTCTAAAAATAGGTGTAAATGCACTAAATTGAACCCATCTTGTATAATTTTCACTATCTGGTGTTCCAATAAATCCTCCTGTGTCCATACCCCATTTAACTTCACCTAAGTTGATTGCACCAATTAATTTATCTTTATGATATTTCATAGAATCAAATCCTGTACGAATATCTCCAGACCATAATCCATAAGCATAACGTTGAGCACCAGTATAATAGTTTCTATTAATAGACCATACTCTTTGTTCAGATGTATATGCTGTTTGTCCTTCATATATAGCTCTTTGCATATTTAATCCATCAAAGTTTTGGAATCCATTGTCTATATCTACCTCATCATTCCAAAATCCTACCAAGCCTAAGTCAAAAGCTTCTTGTGATTGTTGCCACCACCATTTTCTTAAAGCTGCATTAGAAAAATCTACTTGTTTTACTGGTTTCTTTGCACAATAGTCTTCAATTACACCAGTTCTTGAATACCACCAACCATTTGCATCCATATCAGCAGCTTCCTGAGTTCCTGTAAATAATCTTGGCTTTACAATACCAGTAAGCTTAAGTCCTCTAGCATCCATATATGATTTTAATTGACCTGAAGGTGCACTTGGGAAGTTATGATAATTCCATTTAAATTCTCCATAGTCATCACCAGTTCCCCATAATTTCCAGTCAAAATCTAAACAGAAATTATCTATAGGAATTTCCTTAGCTCTATAAGTATTAATTACTTGTTTTAATTGCTCTTCTGCTGTACCTTGTTCACTAGGCCATCCCCATTGAGTATTTGTGAAACCCGTTGCCCATTTAGGAAACATTGGTGATGTACCAGAAACTTTAGCTTGAGCTTGTAAAACTTCTGTAGGATTACCTACTAAAATATAATATTCAGTATCTACTTTAGAAATACCTCTATAAGAAACAGTAGTATCTTGAATATCTATACTTCCTCCATCAGAATCTACTAATATTCCATAACCACTAGTGGTCCAAGTGAATGGTCCACCACCATGTCCTTGAGAGCCTGCTGTAACATTTTTGCTTCCTGTCCTTAATGTTGTATCAGCCATATTAGTATTTCCTTCTGCTGATATTCCATAGAAATTTTGTCCTGAGTTATGATTAAGTGTTAATGTTTTTTCACTAGGAAGAGTAGCTTGTTTAACTAATAAACCATTTGAAGAATTATAAACTGATATTGATAAATCATCTTTGTTTACCTTTACAATCATTTTGCTTGTTTTAATCATTATAGGATTAGAATTTAAATCAGCTGAAACTATGTTGCCTGTTTCCCAAACTTTATCTGGGTCTAAAACTAAAGTGTCTTCACTTTCTTGTCCATTTGGTTTATAATTTACCTTTAAAACTTCTGAAGAACAAGTTTGCAAATCAAGTACATCTAAACCAGATTTAATTGTAAGAGTATCATTGTTTAAAGTAAATGTATTGTTGTTACTAGTTACTGTTTGTGAGCTTTTTAAACTTAAAGTGCTTGTTGCTGCATTTACAATAAAATTTGTAGGTATTAATGTCATTATCAAAGTAAAAATAATAACAACTGACAAAAACTTTTTAGTTACTAACAACTTTCTTTTTTGTGTATCCATTTTTTCCCCTCCATTTTAATTTTAAAAATGTATTATCATACAAACATTGAGCAAACGTTTACAGAGAATGTTTCTCTAAATTTTCTATATTTCACTTTCTTTATTTTTTTATATTTAGTTCATTTAAAATTTTATACAATATACATCTCTATATAGGCTAATACTATTTCTTTATTTAATCAATATTTTAATAATATAATTTTCTGTAAGAAAAAAGGGACTGTCGCACAAAGAAATTTCATAACAATATACAGTAAATAATTACTTAGCAAAGCACTATATATTGTATTAATATTTCTTGATGCAACATCCCCTTATTCCTCTAAAATATTATAAAATTATTTTTTATTTAATCACATAGTTTATTGTCTTTGTTGTTACTCTTCCATTTGCATCTCTTACATCTACATAAAGAATTTTAGTTCCTACATAATTTGCATTCCATATTGCTGTATTTGAGGTTGAATAATCTTTTATAAGTGAAGAGTTTCCATTTGCTGTTCCTACTCTAAATCTATATTGTAATGTTCCTTCTCCTGTTGCTTTTGCTGTTAATGTTACTTGTGTTCCTTTTACTTGTGGTGATATTTTGTTTGTTGTAAATGAACTTATTGTTGGAGCTACTATTTTATCGCTTACTACATAGTTAATTGTTTTTGTTACTACTTGTCCATTACTATCTTTTACATCTACATATAATATTTTAGTTCCTACATAATTTGCATTCCATGTTGCTGTACTTGATGTTGAATAATCTTTTATAAGTGAAGAGTTTCCATTTGCTGTTCCTACTCTAAATCTATATTGTAATGTTCCTTCTCCTGTTGCTTTTGCTATTAATGTTACTTTGCTTCCTTTTGCTTGTGGTGATGCCTTATCTGTTGTAAATGAACTTATTGTTGGTTTTGTTTCAACTGTACCATCTTTTATATAATAATATGTTACTAATATATTTCCATCTCTAAATGTTCCATTTTTATTTGATGTTGATGCTACTAATTTATATCCTGATATTGTTGGAGATGTTGTTGTATATTTTATTCCAACTTCTCCTGTTTTTACTGTAGAAGCTTTGATTGATTTTCTAGTTTCTGCATCAATGTACTTAACTGTTACCATCCCTTTTTTTACTTGTTCGTCACTTTCATATACATAAATAATGGTTATTGTTCCATTTTTATATACTCCTGTTGCATTACTTGGGACTTCTTTTAAAGTATATCCTGATATTGTTTTGGTTGTTGTTGTATAACTTTCTCCTACAGTTCCAGTTTTAGTTATTGAACTTGCTATTTCATTTCCAAAGTTATCTACATATTTTACTACTACTGTTCCTTTTTCTGTTGTTACCTTTGAATAAACATAAGTTACTGTTATTGTTGATGCTGTAAACTTTCCTGTTGCATTATTTGGTGTTGTCTTTAATTCATATCCTGATATTGTTTTAGCTGTTGTTGTGTAACTTGTTCCTACAGTTCCTTTTTGGCTTGTTGAAGTTGCTATTTCACTATTACTGTTCCTTCTGATGGTCCATTTGGATCTTCTGTAAGAACTTTACCATCCTTAACCCAAACTTCTCCTGTAGCATTATATCCACCACTTCCAACTCCTGATGGTTCTTGTGAAGAGCCATTATTAAAGATTATTTGTCCTGATTCTGCTTCTGTTACTTCATAACTCCACCAACCATTTCCATCATTAGTCATTTTAGCTCCTGGCCATTCTCCTGTAAATAACTTTGCAGTTCCTGATGATTCATCATATGCATAAATATTTACTGTTG
Source organism: uncultured Clostridium sp. (assembly GCA_902785295.1). Classification (GTDB taxonomy): domain Bacteria; phylum Bacillota; class Clostridia; order Clostridiales; family Clostridiaceae; genus Clostridium. The sequence continues at coordinate 57,923 of CACZYK010000021.1, read as the reverse complement.
ACCAACTTGTATTATAGTAATGTACTGTTAAACATTTTATTTCTTTTTCTTTATAGTAATAAGTTACAACTTTGTTTCCTTCTGTGTAAGTCCCTGTAGCATTTGAAGGAGTTTCTATTAATTCATATCCCTTTATAGTTTTTGCTGTTGTTGTATAAGTTTTTCCAACTTTTCCTCTTAATGATTCTGAAGTTGCAATTTCATTTCCTGTTTCCTTATCTACATATTTTACTGTTACTGTTCCTCTTGAAGTATCATCTTCTTTATATTGATAAGTTACTGTTATTGTTCCATCTGTAAATTTACCATTTGCATTTGATGGTGTGCTTACTAATATATAATCTTCATCATTCATTGGTGATGTTGTATAAGATGTTCCTTCTTTTCCAGTTTTAGTTTCTGTCTTTATTACATCTCCATTTTGATTAACATGCTTAACAATTACTGTTCCCTTTTTACCTATTACTGTATTATCAAAGCTATTCTTTTCAACTAAAATCATAGCTGAACGTCCTGATAATTGAACACTTCCGCTTGCAGTTCCTAAAGATTCAACTCCTGCCTTAGTATCATTAGCAACAATTACCCAGTTTCCAGAAGGTAAATTTATAGTTGTATCATTTGAAGAAGCATTAAATAAACAAACTACCTTACTCCATTCTCCTGAAACATTATTGGTAAGAGAATATGCTATTTGTTGAGTTCCTGAAGTAGTTAACCATTGAATTCTATTTCCTGCTGATGTAGTTGGATCTCTAAATGCAGAGAAGTTCTTTCTAATTTCTATTAAACCTTTATAATAATTTACTAAATCACTATATTCCTTAACTCTCTTCCAATCTAACTTATTTATAGAAGCACTTGATTGATAACTATTATGATCTCCCATCTTACTTCTTGCAAATTCTTCACCTGCTTGGAAGAATGATGAACCTTGAGAAGTTAATACAATAGATGCAGATAACTTGTTCATTGCCACTATATCATCATATCTATTACCATTTTGACTTTTTCCCATAGTCATACATAAAATATCATAAAGTGCATGGTTATCATGACAAGATGTATATGTTATAACTTGTGAAGGTTGTTTAGACCAAATATTTTGATTTATATTACTATAATCTCCACACTGTGCCTTTATACCAGCTATAACTTCTGTTTGTCTATTTCCATTACCTGTAACCCATCCAGCGTTACTAAGCTTTCCATCCCAAGTATTACCCTTTATAGCATCTCTAGCATTATCACTAAACATTGCTATATTATTATCTAAAGACTTACAGTTTGCCTTATTAGCATAACCTGACATACTGTTTTTACTTCCATCTCCACACCAAGGTTCACCCCACATTTTAATTTGAGGGTCTACCTTATTTAAAGCTGCTCTTATTTGATTCATTGTTTCAACATCATGAATACCCATAAGGTCAAATCTAAATCCGTCTAAATGATATTCTGTTGCCCAATAAACAATAGAATCTATCATATATTTTCTATACATTTCTTTTGTACTATCTGTTGAGTTACCACAACCAGACCAGTCTGTAGAAGTATAATAATATCCTGGTACAGTTCTATCTAATGGTGAATATTGTTGTTTTTGGAATTCATTTTGATTTCCGCCTTGTCCAAATGGTGCATAAGTATGATTATAAACAACATCCATTACAACCCCAATTCCTGCATCATGAAATGCCTTTACCATTTGTTTTAATTCTGAAACTCTTACATTACCATCATAAGGATTAGTTGAATATGAACCTTCTGGAACATTATAGTTCTTTGGATCATAACCCCAGTTAAAAGTTTCTCCATCTGAATTTCTTTCATCTACTGATGCATAATCATACATAGGTAATATTTGTACATGTGTTACACCTAATTCTTTTAAGTAATCTATACCTGTTTTTGTTACTCCATCACCATTTAAAGTTGTTCCTTCTTCAGTAAATGCAAGGAATTTTCCCCTATATTTCTCACTTATTCCTGATGAAGAATCATAAGAGAAGTCTTTTACATGTACTTCCCAAGTAATTGCATCTGTTTGATTTGGAGATTCAACTCTTTTATCATTTTCCCATCCTGCTGGGTCTGATAAGTATAATAAGTATTTTTTAAATCTCCACTTATTGTAATTGACCATACATTTTGTCCACCCTTTGTCATGTCTTTGGTTTCAATTACAGATGCTCCTGCTTCTGAATCACTACCTGTAGTATATCTTTTTATTTGTACCTTTGAGGCTGTTGGTGCCCAAACTTTAAAAGTTGTTTGTGTTGGACTATAGGTAGCTCCCAAATCATTTCCGTTATAAGCTTCATAGCTTGCTGCACTTGCTTCTGTTAGATTTAATTGTTGTATTGGTACTGAAACAACTGTTGAAGTAAGTGCCACAGTTAAAATAGTTGCTAATAGCTTTTTAACCTTCATTTTATATCCCCCTTTTAGCTTAAAATATGTAATCGTTATATATTAATTATATAATTTGACTATGTTTTTTTCAATAATATTTTCAAACTTTATTAGTCTTTATTAAATCATTTTAAAAAATTAAAAGAATTTTTTTGTATTATGGAATTTATTAAAACTAATTTTATTAAATAAAAAAGTTGTTATGCAAAATTAATTTACACAACAACTTTTTGGTTTAATTATTATATTTCTGATATATTAAATACTTCTAAATCTTTGTTATTTTCTAAGCCTTCACATTTAACATCTACAATTGCTCTAAATGTATCTAATGCTGTTATAACTCCAATATTTCTTTCAACTGCTGCTCTTCTCATAATAAATCCATCTGATTTTGAGTCATTTACTTTTGTTGGAGTATTTATAACTAAATCAACTTCCTTATTCTTTATAACATCTAATATATTAGGACTATCTTCTTTTAATCTTCTAACAACTTTAGCATCAACGCCGCCATCTCTTAAAAGCTTACAAGTTCCTTCTGTTGCAACAAACTTATATCCTAACTTAGCAAGTCTTTGAGCCATTGGTAAGAATTCTTGCTTATCATGCTTGTTTACTGTAGCTAATATTTCTCCATTTCCTGGGAACATTCCTGCTGCTACAAATCCCTTATATAAAGCTTCATTAAGAGTTTTTCCTACACCTAAAACTTCTCCTGTAGATCTCATTTCAGGTCCTAAAGATACTTCAACATTTGGTAACTTTTGAGTTGAGAATACTGGAACCTTTACTGCTACTATGTTTGGTTCTTTGTATATATCTACTCCATATCCTAAATCTTTAAGTTTGCTTCCAAGCATAACCTTTGTAGCTATATCAACTATTGGAACTCCACTTACCTTACTTATATAAGGAACTGTTCTTGAAGCTCTTGGATTAACTTCTATTACATAAAGCTTTCCTTGATATTCTATGAATTGGATATTTATCATACCCTTTATTCCTATTTCAAGTGCTAATTTCTTAGTATATTCTAAAACATCAGCCTTTATTTTTTCAGATATATTTTGTGATGGATACATAGTAATACTATCTCCAGAGTGAACACCTGCTCTCTCTAAGTGTTCCATTATTCCTGGAATTAATACATCTTCTCCATCTGATATTGCATCAACTTCTATTTCTCTACCCATTAAGTATTTATCTATTAATATAGGATTTTTCTTGTCCTTAGCAAAGGCATTTTCTAAGTAGTATATTAATTCTTCTTCATCATGAGTGATTTCCATTCCTTGACCACCAATTACATATGAAGGTCTAACAAGTACTGGGAATCCTAATGCTCTTGCTTCTTCTAATCCTTCTTCAATAGACCATATTCCTTTACCCTTAGGTCTTGATATTCCTAGTTTTTCTAGTAATTCATCAAACTTTTCTCTGTCTTCAGCCATATCTATTTGGTCTGCTGTAGTTCCAAGAGTTGGTATATTCTTTTCTTTTAAGAAGTTTGCAAGCTTAATAGCTGTTTGACCACCAAATTGAAGTATTACTCCATCTGGATTTTCTTTTTCTATTATATTTAATACATCTTCTTCAGTAAGTGGTTCAAAGTATAATTTATCTGAAATATTAAAGTCAGTACTTACTGTTTCTGGATTGTTATTTACTATTATAGTTTCTATTCCTAATCTCTTTAATGCTAATACACAGTGAACTGAAGCATAGTCAAATTCTATACCTTGACCTATTCTTATTGGTCCAGAACCTAAAACTACAACTTTCTTTCTATCATGTGTAACTTCAACTTCATCATATTGTTCATATGTTGAATAGTAGTATGGAGATAAAGCTTCAAATTCTCCAGCACATGTATCAACCATCTTGTATGAAGGTTTTATGTTCCATAGTCCTCTTAGCTTGTTTATATCTTCTGGGCAAACTTTTAACATATCAGCTATTGCCTTATCAGAGAATCCTTTTCTCTTTAATTTATATAGCCATTCTTTATCTAAATCTTCAAGTTTGCTTAATTTTAATCTTTGTTCTTCTTCTACTATCCACTTAAACTTTTCTATGAAGAATATATCTATTCCTGTTATCTTAGCTACTTTATCTACTCTATAATCTCTTCTTAACATTTCAGCTAAAGCAAATAATCTTTCATCATCTGGAGCCATAACTCTTTCTTTTAATTCAGCCATGCTAAGTTCTTTAAACTTTTTGTGGTCTAAAGAATATTTACCTATTTCTAGACTTCTTATTCCCTTTAGTAATGCAGCTTCTAAGTTAGCTCCAATAGCCATCACTTCTCCAGTTGCCATCATCTTTGTTCCAAGTTCTCTATCAGCTCCAAAGAACTTATCAAATGGCCATTTTGGAATTTTACATACAACATAATCTAATGATGGTTCAAAACAAGCATAAGTTTTTTGAGTTACTGCATTTTTTATTTCATCTAATCCATATCCTACAGAAATCTTTGCAGCAAGCTTAGCTATTGGATATCCAGTAGCCTTTGATGCTAAAGCTGAAGATCTTGAAACTCTAGGATTTATTTCTATTACTGCATATTCAAATGAATTTGGATTTAAAGCAAATTGTACATTACATCCACCTTCAATTCCTACTGCATTTATTATATTAATTGATGCTGTTCTAAGCATTTGATATTCTTTATCTGATAAAGTTTGAGATGGTGCAACAACTATACTATCTCCTGTGTGTATACCAACTGGGTCAATGTTTTCCATGTTACAAACAGTTATACAGTTTCCATATGAGTCTCTCATTACTTCATACTCAATTTCTTTCCATCCCTTAACTGACTTTTCAAGAAGTACTTGACCTATTGTACTTAATTGTAATCCTGATTCAAGAATTTCTCTTAATTCTTCTTCATTTTCAGCAATACCTCCACCAGTACCTCCTAGTGTATAAGCTGGTCTTACTATAACTGGATATCCTATTTTACTAGCATAAGCTACTCCAACTTCTAAGTCTGTTATGATTTCAGATTGTATAACTGGTTCATTTATTCTTTTCATCATATCTCTGAATAATTCTCTATCTTCCCCTTCTTTTATTGAAGCGATAGATGTTCCAATTACCTTAACATTATACTTATCTAAAATTCCCTTATCATGTAATTCAACAGTAATATTAAGACCTGTTTGACCACCCATACCAGCTATTATACTGTCTGGTCTTTCCTTAGCTATTACTTTTTCCACAAATTCAACTGTTAGTGGTTCTATGTATATTTTATCTGCAATTTCTTTGTCAGTCATAATTGTAGCTGGGTTAGAGTTAACTAATACAACTTCTAAACCTTCTTCTTTTAAAGCTTGGCAAGCTTGAGTTCCTGAATAGTCAAATTCCGCTGCTTGACCTATTACTATTGGCCCTGAGCCTATAACTAAAACCTTTTTTATATCTTTTCTTAATGGCATATCTCTTACCTCCTATAGTGCATATTCCATAAATTTGTCAAATATATATTCGCTATCATGTGGTCCAGCTGATGCTTCTGGATGGAATTGAACTGAGAATATTGGTAATGTTTTATGCTTCATACCTTCTATTGTTCCATCATTTATATTTATATGTGTTGCTACAACTTCTTCTGGTAAAGTTTCAACAACATATCCATGATTTTGTGATGTTATTGTAACTTTATTTGTTTCTAAATCTTTAACTGGATGGTTACATCCTCTATGTCCGAACTTTAATTTTGTTGTTGTTCCACCTAATGCTAATGTTAATAATTGATGTCCTAAGCAAATTCCTACAATTGGTTTTTTACCTATTAACTTTTTAATATTTTCTATTGATTCAGGTACATCTTGTGGGTCTCCAGGACCATTTGATAAGAATACTAAATCAGGATTTATTGCTAGTATATCTTCAGCTTTTGCATCTGCTGGGAATACTGTAAGCTTACATCCTCTCTTTTTGAAGCATCTTAATATATTAGTCTTTATACCAAAATCCATTACTGCTACATGCTTTCCATTTCCTTCAATTGTGTACACTTTATCTGTAGTAACATTTTTAACAGCTTCCTTGTTTGAATATGCTGTTATTCTATCATTTACATCTTTTCTTCCGATTTCATCAACAACTATTATACCTTTCATAGTACCATTGTTTCTTAAAACCTTTGTTAATGCTCTTGTATCTATTCCTTCAAGACCTACTATTTTGTTTTGCTTTAAGTAGTTATCTAAATCCATTTCGCATCTAAAGTTACTTGGGAAAGAACATTTTTCTCTTACTATAAATCCTCTAACTTTTGGAGAGTTTGATTCTACATCTTCTAAATTAACTCCATAGTTTCCTATTAATGGATATGTCATAGTTACTATTTGACCATAATATGATGGGTCTGTTAAAACTTCTTGATATCCAGTCATACCAGTTGTAAATACAACTTCACCAACACTGTCACTTAAGTATCCAAAGGCATTACCTTCAAAAACCATTCCGTTTTCTAAAATTAGCTTTGCGTTCATGCTTAGCCCTCCTCATTTTATGTTAAAGTAAAGTACACTTTTAAGGTTATTAATTTTTAAAATCCCTATAATAAAAGGATAATAAAGAGACTGTTAATTAAAAGGGTCTCCTCACTATCCTTGTATATTCATAATTATGACTATAAACTTCCTCTATTGATAGATTTGTGTATTTTTTTTGTATCAACATAGTTATAGACTCCTTTCTGGCCTCACAGGACCAATTTAAAGCGTATCTTTTACCTTTTTTTATTTTTACCTTATTTATTATTTTAGTTTATTGAATATTCACTGTCAAGAAAAAATAACATGGTTTTTATCTATTTAAAACATTCTAATTCTTGAATTAATTAATAAAGCAATATTATACTATAATATATATATTATTTTTCTAATGAAAGGAGAAAAATTATGGATTTTTCATCTGATTTACATACTCATACTATAGTAAGTGGACATGCATACACCACTCTTTTAGAAAATATTTCTTATTGCAAAGAAAATGGAATAAAAATATTAGGTACATCTGAACATGGACCAGCAATGCCTAATGCCCCTCATAGATGGTATTTTGGCAATATGAAAGTTATACCTAGAATTATTAATGATGTTATTATTTTAAAAGGCTGTGAAGCAAATATTCTTGATGTGGAGGGAAATATTGACCTTGCAGAAGAAGACTCTAAATTTCTTGATTATATGATTGCATCTTTTCATGAACCAGTTTTTAAACCTACTAACAAAAATGATAATACACAAGCTTTTATTAACTGTGTAAATAAAAATCCTAAAGTTGAAATTTTAGGTCATATTGGTAATCCTGCTTATGAACTTGACTATGATTTAATTGTTAAATTTGCTAAAGAAAAAGATATAATGATTGAAATAAATAATAGCTCAGTTCTTGGTAAATCAAGAGCAGGAAGTGATATTAATTGTAAAAAAGTTGCTAAACTTTGCAAAGAATATGGAACTAAATTAATTCTTACATCTGATTCTCATATTGCTTTTACAATTGGACATTTTGAAGAGTCTATAAAAATCCTTGAATCTATAAACTTTCCTGAAGAATTAATAATGAATGAACCTAAAAAGCTTTTAGCTCATTTTAAAAACAAAGGAAAACTTTTAGATGTTAATTTATAAAAATAAACTCCACTTTTAAATGTGGGGCTTTATCTATTACTATATAGATGTTTTTCTGTAAATATAATATCTATGGTTATGTATATGATTAGTATTATAGCTAATCTTGCAAATAAATTTAATCTACTGAAAAAAATATTATCTATAATAGGTTGAACTATGAATATAGTAAGGCTTGTTAAAATAGCCCAATATATAGAAAATTTTAAACATACTAAACCATCTATGTTAAAGGGAATTTTGCTATAATCCCAATACTTTTTTTTAAATCTTGTTTTCATTATGATGCCTGTAATATATTCAATTACTGTTGGTACTATAAAACACATTATTATTAGTAAAACATCATTTACTTTTACTATATTTCTTAAAAATATAAGTATTGTCATAGCTGTTCCATACATAGGTTTAAATGGTCCATACAAAAAGCCATTATATTTAAACCTTCCTCTTATTATATAACAATAAACTTCTTCTAATATCCATCCTAGAAATGAATATAAAACAAACATAAAGCATAAATAAAAAAGCCAATTCATGTTAATACTCCTTTCCTTTTAAAGTTAGTATTAACAAAATTGACTTAAATAATTCCTATTATAAAAAAATATGTTTATTTTATCTTCTTATATTTTTTTCAACATAATCTATAATATACTTTATAGGATTTTCATCATTAGAAGGTGCTATAAGTTTTGCTTTTTCTAAAGCTCTTTTAGTTCCATTTTTTAATATGAATCCATATTTTGCAATATCAATCATTTCTAAGTCATTCATATTATCTCCTACAGCTATTATCTTTGATTTATCTAAATTATATAGCTCTATTAATTTTAAAAGCCCTGCTCCCTTGCTTGTCCCATTTCCTATAACATCTAAATAATTTGCTCCACTTCTAACAGACATTCCTATATCATAGTTATTTCTATATTCTTTTTCAAATTCATCTAATACATCTTCATCACCTATTAAAAGAACCTTTACCCAAGGTTTATTCCAAATCTCTTCTGGCAAATTATAAACTATATCATAAGAATATTTATTATATCTTTTTGTATATTCACATTCTCTGTATATATACACTACTTCATCACAAAATATTTCAATTCCTATGTCTGGTCTATTTTCCCATACTTTTTTTATAGCTTCTTTTCTATCTTCTTCTATAAAATGCTCATATACAACCTTTTTATTATTATAATCATATATCTTTCCACCATTATGAAGTATAGCTGGAAGGTCTAAGTTAAGCCTATCTAAAAAACATCCAACTGAAGCTACCATTCTTCCTGTAGCTACAGTAAATTTTCCTCCATTATTAACAAAATATTTTATAGCATCTAAATTTTCTTTAGAAATTTCCTTTTTACTATTTATTAAAGTACCATCCATATCAGAAACTAAAGTATATCCATCAAAAATCTTTTTCATTTTTTCACCTAACCTAAATATATTTTACCCCTTATTTGTCATTTGTATTATTTTTCTACTTAAAGCTCTTGGAATAAACTTATTTCCTATTACAAGCACCTTATTTTTAAATCCAGGAATTATTATTGCTTTATTTTTTGCAAATTTTTTATATCCTTCTTTTGCTACAGCTTCAGCACTCATTAAATATTTTTTTGCACTTTCAGACTTTTTAATTCCAGCCTTAGATTGAAATGATGTCCTTACTGGGCCTGGACATAAACAACTCACCCTAACTCCATAATCCTTTACTTCATCATGGATTGCCTCTGTTAAAGACAGTACATATGCTTTTGTTGAATAATACATTGCCATTTTAGGTCCACCAACAAAAGCTGCTGTTGAAGCAACATTTAAAATTCCACCAGATTTTCTTTCTACCATTTCTTTAAGAAAATACTTTGTTAAATTAGTTAAAGAAATAATATTTATTCTTATTATTTTTTCTTCAAAACCATCTTTTCCTAAATAAAATTCTCCAAAGGAACCTATGCCAGCATTATTTATTAATTTATCCACAATTATATTTTTTTTATCCACAAATTTTATAATTTCTTTACAAGAAGTTTCTAAAGATAAATCTACTGATAATGTTAACACTTCTACTTTATAATCATTTTCTAAAATATTCTTTTTTTCTTTAAGTTTATTTTCATCTCTTGCAACTAATATAAGATTTTCTTTATTCTTTCCATAAAGCTTTGCAAGTTCAAATCCAATTCCCTCAGTTCCACCTGTAATTAATGTATACTTTTTATTCATAATATTACCTTTCTAAAATAAAAGTCTTTACTTATTTATGTGTTCAATTCTATAACCAATTTCTTTATTTGCTAATTTATAAGCTTCTTTTATCATTTCTTCTTCAGTAATTCCATTTCCTAAAAAATAATCAATAGTAAGTTGATTTCTATTTGGGAAATACTTATCTAACATTTCTTTTTCTAAATCCTCTTGAGTAGCTAGTGAATAATCATCTAAAATATGTCTTAATTTAAACCCATTTTTTATTAATTCTCTGCCAAGTAAAATTGCTCTATGACATCTTATTGGATTTTGCATAGCACCTAACAAAGCTATTTTATACCCTTTTTCACATCCATTTTTTAATCTTTCAATTCCCTTTATAAAGTCCTCTTCTTTTACTACCTTCTCAAAATCAGAATATCCTTCTTTATTATATGATACCTTATTTTCTCTCTTAGCTGCAAATTCTTTAGCCATATAAATATAAACAAAACCTTCTTTATTTAAAGTATATTTTAATGACTCTTTATCAAATTGAACATTATATTTTGAGTATGGTGTTCCTCGAATATCTACAACACAATTTATATTAAAATATCTAAGCATATGTAAAAATCTTTCCATACTATAATTAGAATGTCCTATTGTAAATATATCCATATTCTCACCTCTTATTTATATTTTTTACATTTATATATTTTCTATGTATATATTCTGATCCATAATATCTTTATCTTCTATAATAACTCATTTAAAGAAAAAAACGAGGACTTTTATCCTCGCCTTTTTCTTATCCCTTTAATATTTTATCTTACTTGTCCATTTCCATAAATAATGTATTTATTTGTAGTTAATTCGTTAAGTCCCATTGGTCCTCTAGCATGAAGCTTTTGAGTGCTTATTCCTATTTCTGCTCCAAAGCCAAATTCTGCTCCATCTGTGAAACGTGTAGAAGCATTTACATAAACTGCTGCTGCATCTACTCTTTGAAGGAATTTTTGAGAATTTTCATAGTTGTTTGTAATTATTGCTTCTGAATGTCCTGTTCCATATTTGTTGATATGATTTATTGCTTCATCAACATCTTTTACTATTTTTACACCAATTATATAATCAAGATACTCTTTTCCCCATTCATCTTCTTGAATTTCTGTAGCTTCATTTAATACTTCAAGAACTTTTTTATCTCCTCTTACCTCAACATCTTTTTCTTTTAAGGCTTTATATATTATTGGTAAAAATTCTTTTGCTATTTTTTCATTTACAAGAAGCTTTTCTTCTGCATTACATACGGATGGTCTGCTTGTTTTTGCATTGATTACAATGTTTTTTGCCATTTCTAAATCTGCATCACAATCAACATATACATGACAGTTTCCTGTTCCTGTTTCTATTACTGGAACTGTAGCATTTTGTACTACTGATTGTATTAAACCTGCTCCCCCTCTAGGAATAAGAACATCAATGTATTGATTTAATTTCATCATTTCAGTAGCTACTTCTCTATCTGTATTTTCAACTAATTGAATAACATCTTCTGGAAGACCAAACTCTTTAACTCCTTCTCTTAATGCTTTTACTATAGCAACATTAGAGTTTATAGCTTCTTTTCCTCCTCTTAAAATAACAACATTACCTGATTTTAAACAAAGCCCTGCCGCATCACAAGTTACATTTGGTCTTGCTTCATAAATTATTCCTATAACTCCAAGTGGTACTCTTTGCTTTCCTATTTGAAGACCATTTGGTCTCTTCCACATTCCTGTTACTTCTCCAATTGGGTCTGGTAAAGAAACTACATCCTTTAAACCATCTGCCATACCATTAATTCTGCTTTCATCTAAAGCTAATCTATCAAGCATAGCTTTAGGTGTTCCTTTTTCAATTGCATTTTCTAAATCTTTTTTATTGGCTTCTAGTATCTCTTCTGAACTTTTTAATAATACTTCAGCCATTTTTAATAGTGCATTATTTTTTTCTGTGGTTGTTGCATTCATTAAAATATAACTTGCTTCTTTTGCTTTTTGCCCTTTTATAATTAATTCACTCATTAATTTTTTCTCCTTTTATTTTTTTCCTACAAATAAAGTTCCTATATCTTTTCCTGCAATTATATCTAAAAGTATGCTTGGATTTTCTCCATTTGCTAAAACCATATCTACTCCAGAATTATTAGCAGTTTTTCCTGCTGTAAGTTTAGTTATCATTCCACCTGTACCAAAATTTGTTCCAGCTCCGCCAGCACATTCTTCTAACTCTGGTGTAATTTCCTCTACAATTTTTAACATTTTTGCATTCTCATTATTTCTAGGGTCATCATCATAAAATCCATCTATATCTGATAATATTATAAGTAAATCTGCATTAACTAATGATGATACTATTGCTGATAGATTATCATTATCTCCAAACTTTACAATATTCTCGATTTCATCAATAGCTACTGTATCATTTTCATTAACTATTGGAACTATTTTATGCTCTAATAATGTTTCAAATGTGTTACATACATTTTCTCTTATGTGGTCATCTTCAACAACATCTCTAGTTAAAAGAACCTGCCCTACAATATGACTATATTCTCCAAAAAATTTACTATAAATATGCATTAGTTCACATTGTCCTACAGATGCTACTGCTTGTTTTTCTCTTATACTTTGAGGCTTTTCCTTAAGCTTTAACTTACTAGCACCAACACCTATTGCACCAGAAGATACAAGAACAATTTCTTTTCCTGAATTAAGCATATCAGATAATACTCTTGTTAACTTTTCAATCCTTGTTAGATTAATATTCCCATTTTCATAGGTTAGTGTTGATGTCCCTACCTTTACTACTATTCTTTTTGCACTCTTTAAATTTTCACGAAAGCCCATTTCTACATCCCCTTAAACCTCTTTTTTAGTGCAACATATTTTTTATGTTCACTCATTATCTTACTATACCTTTTTTTCCTTATCAATATTCTTATTGAAACATTATTCTTATTCTACCTTTTTATTGAAAGAAAAAAGAGGCTTATACTTTATAAAATCTTGATAAATCATCTTTATAAGAGCATATATTGGTACTATATATCTGTTAATGGGTGTATGTTCATTCTTTTTCCCATAATAAATGGTACTACTATTCTTCCTTTTAATGTTTGAGCTATAACAACTAAAATTGATAGCTTTATAATCATTTTTATTCCAAGAGTTAAAGCTATTATATATGGTATTATCATAGATATAAAGAACCCTACAAAAGGAATAAAGGCTAAGACAAAAGTTATTGAAGCAAGCAATAGGCTACTAGGCATTCCTATAATTAGATATCCAATAAACACCATTAAAGCCAATGAAAATGCCACAATAGCCTGCCCTATGATATATGATGAAAGAACTTCATCTCCATCATAAATTATTTCCTTAAAAAATTCTTTATACCTATTAGGAACATATGATAAAACTTTATTATTAAATTTTTCTCCATCTTTTAATAGAAAAAAAGCTATTAAAAGTATTAATAAAATATTTGAAAATAACATCATCCCTGTATTTATTAAGCTTTTTATATTAGAAATTAATGGAGTTACATAAGCTAGGAACATATTTATTATAGAATTTATAACTAAATCTATTTTTTCTCTTTCAAAATATTTTTCAAGAGAGATATAAAAACTTTCATTATTTATAAATGTATAAACTATATTTTTAACTTTATAAATTTCAATTATTATATGTTTTCCAAAAAATATTAAGATAACTGTTGATATTATTAAAAAAATTATTATTGTTATTGATGGTGCTTTAGTTTTTTTTATTCCTATTTTTATTACTAATTTGTTAAGAGGTTTTAGAATATAACATAAAAAAACTCCAAATATAATTGGAGTAATTATAATTCCAATTATGGTACTAATAAGTTTGTGTACAAATTGAAATTTATTTATAAAAAATATAAAAATTACTATTAAATTTGCTATAACTAATGATAAAATTAAATTCTTTTTTTTCATGATAATAACCTCTAACTATATTTGAATTTATTTTATCCAACACTACATTCATTTATTCAAAAAATTTTTTATATAAAAAATTATTTACTATACATTAATAAAAATAAAATTTTTTATAAAAAAAGACCACAGTTTTAATACTGTGACCCATATCATAAAAAATAAAAAAATTTAGGACATATTTAATACTTTCTCAATGTGATTTAATTGTACCGGTTTTTCTAATAATTTGCAACTAAAATTTTTGACAAAATTCGTTTACATACAATTTTTTTTTAATTTTTAAATTTTTAATTTTCTGTATCTATTTATTGCACAAGCTATTTCTTGTGGTCTTGGCATAGCCAAATTTCCACTTCCACCCTTTGTATTATTTATATTAATTAATCCATTTTTATTAATGTATTCAACAACTTGAGTTATTATTCCTTGTAAATTTGTTTTCTCATTTAAAAAATTATCATCTATAAGCTTTATAATATCTCCTATGGCTTTTACTTGTTCTGAATCTACAATTTGTTCAACAGCTCTTAAATCAATATTTTCTTTATTAATACTTAAACCATAAATTCCTAATGCTTTTATTTTAACTCCTTTAGGATTCTTTTCTATACTTCCTTTTATTTCTATTTTCTATTCTCTTAATTATATTTCCTGTACTAAGTTCTTTTGCTTCCTTTGTTACATCTTTAGGCTCATAACAATCCATTTGTATTACTGTATCTGCAATATCAAAATAATCTCCTGAACTTCCAACTACTATTATTGTGGATATATTTTTTTGAGTATATAAATCTCTTACAATCTCAATAAATGGTGTTATTGGCTCTTTATCCTTAGATACAAGTTTTTGCATTATATCATCTCTTATCATAAAATTAGTTGCAGAGGTGTCTTCATCTATTAATAAAGTTTTTGCTCCACATTCTATCCCCTCAACAATATTAGCTGCTTGTGATGTACTTCCACTAGCATTTTCACTAGAGAACCTTTTTGTGTCCTTTCCATTAGGAAGATTATCTATAAATAAGGATATATCATCACTATGAATTACTCTTCCATCTTCTGCTCTTACTTTTAATGCAGTATTATCTGTTATAACAAATTCTCTTCCATCTCCTAAAATATGATTATATACCCCTAATTCTATTGCCTTTAACAATGTTGATTTTCCATGGTACCCACCACCAACTATTACTGTTATTCCTTTCCTTATTCCTAATCCTCTTATTTTTCCTCTATTAGGTAAATTCATTTCAACTTCTAATGTTTTAGGAGATATAAATTTTATTCCATCCCTTAAAGGTTTTGTTGAAACTCCACTTTCCCTTGGAAGAATAGAATCATTAGCTATAAAAGCAACTAACCCTTGTTTTTCTAATTCTTCTCTTATATATTCTTGGTCTTCCATTAATTTTACTTGAGATATTAACATATTTTTATTTATATTCTTATAAATTAAAGAGTTTTCTATTATCCTAGGAAGGAACTCATATAATATTTTTTCTAATTCTTTTGAAAGAACACTCCTTCCTCTTGCTGGAAAGCCAATTTCCATTCTTGCTTCAACACATTCTTTATTTACTATAATTGAAGTTCTATCTAATATTTCTTGTGGACATTTACTTATTAATATAAGACCACTTTTTCCTGAACCAAATATTTTTCCACTAAATACATTTATATTTTTATAAAATAATCTTGTTAAAAAGTCCTGTACTGCTATTCTTTTATAATTTTTATTAAAAAGCTCTATTGGTATGTCTGCTATTTTTTGATTTACTATAACTCTGACTCTAGATGGTGATGCAAATGGGTCTCCTTGTACATGGTCTATTGACAATATGTAATTTCCAAAATCATATTGACCTTCTAAATCCTTATATGCTTTATACCCTTTGCCATCTATTCTTGCAAGCTCTCTTTTTAAATCATTTTGATTTTTCATTACTTATTCTCTCCTTCTTTAAAGTACTTATCAATCAAACTTTCTCCTATCTTCCTATAAACATTACTCATATTTATCATTGTTGATACAAGTAAAAATTTATCTTTAAAGCTATCTTCATTAGAATTATTAAATAATTTTTCTACTTTTTCATTTAAATAATTTTCAATTTCTTTATTCTCTTCATTAATGTTATTTAAGTAATTTGAATATAATTCTCTTAAATTATATTCTTCATTATTTTCATAGCCTTTAACTATTTCATCTAAAAGAAGCTTTATATCACTTATAGATAAAGCCCCTTTAAATTCATAAATAAAGCTCATTAATATTAAATGTTCTTTTGAATACTTTTTATTTTTAATTGTCATCAATAATTTTGCTTTTGCATAATTATTAATCATAGTTTTTGTAAGAACCTTGTCATCTTTATTTCTCTTATTTGAAGCAAGTTTATTTTCAAAAAGTTGTATTACTTGGTCCATATATAAATCTATTTCTGGCATATCTTCAAGGTGAATCTTTTCTTCATTTGCTTCTTTTTTTATTATATCTTTAACTTCTTCTTTATTCATTTTCTCCTCCATGTAGTTTTAAAAACTATATATTAACTTATTAATATAATTTTAATAGCATTTTATTGATATTTCAAGCAAATGAGCCTAAAATAATGAATATACAATTTAAATGGTTTATTTTGACTTTTGACTTTATCATATTTATACTTCATAATATCATTATAGTAATACATAGTTTTCAAAACTACATGACATATTGATGGAGGTATCTTTTATGAATAAATATTTAAGAGAACCAGTAAATGGTTTAACACACTTAATTGGAGCTGTACTTTCTTTAATAGGATTTATTGCAATGATAATAAAAGTTTCTATTACAAATGGAAGTCCTATTGAATATCTAGCAATTTGTCTTTTTGGACTTGGAATGATTCTTCTTTATAGTGCTTCAGCAACTTACCACTCAGTAATTTCATCTGATAAGGTCATTATGAAATTAAAAAAATTAGACCATTCAATGATATTTATACTTATTTTAGGCTCATATGCTCCTTTTTGTTTAATTGCTCTTCATAACTCAGTTGGATATGCATTATTTGCAGCTGTAGCAATTTCATCAGTTATAGGAATAATATTTAAGCTTTTATGGGTTACATGTCCAAGATGGCTTAGTAGTGTAATATATATTGCAGTAGGTTGGTTTGCTGCTTTTGCAATTTATCCACTTTCACAAGTTTTAGCTAAGCCTAGTCTTATATTATTAGTACTTGGAGGAGTTCTTTATAGTATTGGTGGTATTATATATGCATTAAAAAAAGATGCAATTAAAATTGGAGTATTTGGTTCACATGAAATATTCCATATATTCATAATGCTTGGCACACTATGCCACTTTATTTCAGTATTTGTTTATGTATTATAATTTCCTTATAAAAAAATAGACTTGCTATATCGCATTCAAATTTAAGCAAGTCTATTTTTTAACAATTTCATATCTTTCCTAAAATCCCCACACAATTTTTATAACTTTATCTCTTAATCCTCTCTATATTCTAAAATATCTCCTGGTTGGCATTCTAAAACCTTACATATTGATTCTAAGGTTGAAAATCGTATAGCTTTTGCTTTTCCATTTTTTAATATTGATATATTAGCTATTGTAATTCCAACTCTTTCAGATAATTCTGTAACACTCATCTTTCTCTTTGCTAGCATAACATCTAAATTAACTATAATAGCCATACTTACCACCTCATATTGTCAAATCATTTTCTTCTTTTATATTGCTTGCCTTCTCAACAAGATAAGATAATGCTCCAGAAAGAATTGCTATTGCAAGACCAATGAAAATTATAAATACAATTAGAATAAAAATTTCTAAATGAAGTAGATTTAAAATAACTAATGCTATACTAGCTATTATATAAAGTATACATTCACTAACTGCAAGCTTACTTATTAAACTTAAGCTTTTTGCATTTTTTATACAAAATGCATTATCTTTAGAAATTTCGTCAAATATATTCCAACCACAAAATAGAGCAATATAAAATGGTATTGCTGTAATAAAAATAAATATATAACATGGCAAATACATATAAGATAGCTTTGGATTATTTGTAACTATATCTTTTCCAAGCCAAGGAACAATTATAAACAAAAATATTAGTCCCATAATTCCTGTTATAATAACTATACTTTTTAGCCATTTTCCTATTCCTAACCTTTTCATCTTTTATCACCCATTTTACAAAAAAGAATCTAAAGTAAGTATTTCTTAACCTTAGATTCTTTTTTATATTATAAATTACTTTCTTTTCTAAGTTTTTTTACAATCTCTATATCTAATTCCATGGTTGATGCTATTGTTTCATCATCTAATATAGGCAGAAGATTTTTAGCTGATTTTATTTTTCTATTTAAATCTCCTTGCTCAAGTCCCTTTTGTAGACCTTCTTTTTCGGCTTTTTCTCAACCATAACTTCCACATCCTCTCTTTTCGATTCTAAAATCTTTATTGCAGATTCTGCTAATTGATTATCTATTGTGTTTCTTATCCAATGCTTTATAGCCTTTATTTCTACTTCACTTAGAGCATCAAAAAATAATGCTATTGCTTTTATTCTTTGCAAAAACTGCATTGCATCTATCTTTTGGTCTAAAAGAAATATTGCTGCTGAAACATTTTTACTTTTTATTAACTCTTCTTCTGTAAAACCATTGTTAATATCTATTAAGTCATACTCAAAGTTTAATAAGCTATTTTTAAACATCTTCTCATTATGTATTATTTTTCTAAACTCTCTTGGTACCTTCCATACTTCTTGACCATTATATAATACTATTGGTATTATTGCAGGTATTTTTAAGTTTTTATCATACTTTTTATGATTTGCATTTTTAGAATAATCTCTTAATATCTCACACATATAAAATAACAATCTTAATGGCATTCTATAATCTACAGTTGACTGAAACTCTAATAATATATAGAAAAATACCTCTGTGTCTTTTACTTTTGCCTGATAAACTATATCACATTCTGTTTCTTCATAATCTGAAGTTACAAAAGATTTATTTACTAAGCTTAAGTTTTCTACTGTTATTTCTTTTGCCCAATCATCCTTAATCATATTTTTAAATAAGTCTAATGCTATTTCCTTCTTTGAATAAAGGTCTTTATAGCTCTTATCATGTATATGATGCATTTCTTTGTTTTTATTATATGTTTTTTTCATTACTCTCTCCTATCTTTATTAAGATAATTTTATCTTATGTTAAAATTATTGCTATTTCTTAATCATATTATACCATATGTTCATTTTAAATAAATATATTAATTTTAATTTTTCGAATATTCTTATAAATAAAAAGTGAATTACTATATAATATATACAAAGTAATTCACTTTTAAATGATTCTATTTATTATTTTTAGCAAATTCTAAGTACTCATCAAATGTCATTGTTCTATCAACTATAGTTCCATCATCTTTAATATCTATTATTCTATTTGCTATAGTTTGAATGAACTCATGGTCATGTGATGCAAATAATATGTTGCTATTATAGTCCTTTAGTCCATTATTTACAGCTGTTATTGACTCTAGGTCAAGATGGTTTGTAGGTTGGTCTAGCATAAGAACATTTGCATTTGAAAGCATCATCTTAGCTAGCATACATCTAACTTTTTCTCCTCCTGATAATACACTAGCTTCTTTTAATGCCTCTTCTCCTGAGAATAACATTCTGCCAAGGAATCCTCTTATATAGCTTTCAGCCTTTTCATCAGAGTATTGTCTTAACCAATCTACTAGTGAAAGATGACAGTCATTAAAATATTCTGAGTTATCCTTTGGGAAGTATGCAGTTTTTATTGTTATTCCCCACTTAAATTCTCCTGAATCAGCTTCTAATTCATTGTTTAATATTTTAAATAATGTTGTAACAGCTATTTCATTACCTATAAGAGCAATTTTATCTCCTTTATTAACTAAGAAGCTTACATTATCTAAAACCTTAACTCCATCTATTGTTTTACTTAAATCTTTAACTGTTAGTATATCATTTCCAACTTCTCTTTCTGGCTTAAATCCTACAAATGGATATCTTCTGCTTGATGGTTGAATATCTTCTAAAGTTATTTTATCAAGTAATTTCTTTCTTGATGTTGCTTGCTTAGATTTAGAAGCATTAGCACTAAATCTTGCAATAAAGTCTTGAAGTTCTTTAATTTTTTCTTCTTTCTTTTTATTTTGGTCCTTAGCCATTTGAAGAGCTAATTGGCTTGATTCATACCAGAAATCATAGTTACCAACATAAAGCTTAATTTTACCAAAATCTACATCAGCCATTTGTGTACATACTGTATTTAAGAAGTGTCTATCATGGGATACAACTATAACAGTACCTTCAAAATTTAATAAGAAGTCTTCAAGCCATGTAACAGCATCTAAATCTAAGTGGTTTGTAGGTTCGTCTAAAACCAAAACTCCTGGATTTCCAAATAAGGCTTGTGCTAAAAGAACTTTTACCTTTTGAGAACCAGTTAATTCAGAAACATTTTTATAATGTTCTTCTGTTCCTATTCCTAACCCTTGTAATAGTGATGAAGCTTCTGCTTCTGCTTCCCATCCATTAAGTTCAGCAAATTCTGCTTCAAGTTCTGAAGCTTTTATTCCATCTTCATCATTAAAGTCTGGCTTTGCATATAAAGCATCTTTTTCTTTCATTATTTGGTATAATCTTTCATTACCCATAATTACTGTGTCTAAAACTTGATAATCATCATATTGATAATGGTCTTGTTTTAAAACAGACATTCTTGTATTTGGAGCTAATATAACCTCTCCAGTGTTTGGTTCAACTTCTCCAGAAAGAATTTTTAAAAATGTACTCTTTCCAGCTCCATTTGCTCCTATAACTCCATAACAATTTCCTGGAGTGAATTTAATATTTACGTCTTCGAATAATTTACGTCCACCAAATCTTAAACTAACATTTGATACAGTTATCAATAATATATACCTCACTTTTTTAATATTGCTATGTGCTATTATAACATATAAATTGCTTTATTTAACTTTATTTATTACTTTTTTACTAAGAATTTAAATATATTAAGTATTTGTTCTTATTACATATTAAATAATTAGTTTTATTTCAATATTGACTTTTTATAAATGTTTATGATAATTAAGTTAAGAAATATTTTAGAGGTGAAAAAATATGCAAAAAACTAATGCTATGAGATTTTTAGATAAGAATAAAATTCCTTATTCTACTCATGAATATGATTGTAAAGATGGTAAGATAGATGGAGTTGCTGTTGCAAATAAACTTAATCAAGATGTTAACATGGTTTTTAAAACCTTAGTTGTTCAAGGACACTCTAAAGAACTTTATGTATTTGTTCTTCCTGTAGCTGAAGAATTGAATTTAAAAAAAGCTGCAAAGGTTGCTGGTGAAAAAAATGTTGAAATGATTCATGTTAAAGATATAAATAAGCATACTGGTTACATAAGAGGAGGCTGTTCCCCTTTAGCTATGAAAAAATTATATAAAACCTTTGAAAATTTAGATAAAATCATATTTAGTGGAGGTAAAATAGGCTTACAAATAGAAGCAAATCCTAAAGAAGTTGCACAAGCTATTAATGCTAAATTTGAAGATATAATTGCATAATATTTATAAGAAATTAAAAAATATGGAGTTGTTGCACAAAGCATTCTAATCACAATATGCAGTATATTTTTATAATAAAAACGCTGTATTATTGTATGAATATTTGTTAATTCAACAACTCCTTAATTATTAGCTTAACTAATTAATTGGTAAATTTGATATTATAGTATATACATTATCATTTACATAACAATTTAGCTTAAATTGACTTTCTTTGTATGTAACATGTGAATATCCATTATATACAAATGTATATGTTCCATCATTATTTTTTTCTCCACTTATAAATTCAACTGCTTGATAATTAGTATCTCCATGTTGAAGATAGTAACAATTATATTTTTCTGAATAGAAATTTTTTTCAAATTCTTCATATCCATTTATAGATGTAAGTTCAATGTTTAGTTTATTTTTTGTTAACTCCTCTAATGCCTTTTTAGGTATTTTAGTAATATCAGTATAAATTTCTTCTTTATAATCAGCTCTTTCTTGTTCTGTCATTTCTTCACTTATACCTGCTCCATTATATATTAGCTGAATAAGTGATATATCTTTTGTATTACTATATTCACTACATAAAAATCCATTGTTTTCAGCTTTATTAAAATAATCTTGTGCTTTCTTTAGCTCTTCTTGACTTAAAGAACCACTTTCTTCTGTATTGCTTTGAGTATTTTCTTCTATATTTACATTACTTTCTGTTTTATTGCTTTCATTTGAATTACTTGTTGTTTTACTTTCTTCATTTGAATTATTTTCTGTTTCATTATCCTTATTTGAAGTACTTTCATCTTCTTTACTATTATTACTTTTACTTGTTGTTTCAGTAGAAGCATTATCTTGATTACTAAAAATAGTATTTTTACTATTCCCTATCTTATTATTTTTACTTGTAATAGTTTCTGTTCCGCAGCCAAATAGAACTAAAGATAGTGATAATGATATTATTGCTATAAGTTTTCTTTTTGACATAGTCTAAAACTCCTTTCTAATTTTTGTCTATATTAAGTACAAAATTAATTAGTTGCAGACTGATTTAAAAATATTTATTTTATTATAACCTAACTTTTAAAATAAAAAAAGCAAAATAATATATAATTTTCTATAAAAAAGCAAGCTTATAAATTAAATAAGCTCACATTTTTCCATAAAATCTATATCACTAAATACTTCTTTTGGATTCCCATCTGCCATTATTTTTCCTTCTTTAAGTACAATTACTCTTTCACATATATCTTTAACCATATCTAAATCATGTGTTGCAATAATCTTTGTTGTATTTATATTTTTTAATGTTTCTATAAGCATTCTTTTTCCTTTTGCATCTAAAAATGATGTTGGCTCATCAAATAATATTATTGAAGGTTCCATTGAAAGTACAGTTGCTATTGCTACCTTTCTTTTCTCTCCTCCTGAAAGATTATTAGGAGACCTTTCACTAAGCTTTTCAATATCAAGATTATTATAATTTCTTGGACCAAAAGCTATATCATCATAAACCTTATTCATAAATAACTGGTCATCTGGATTTTGAAATACCACACCAACTTTTTTTCTTATACTGCTTAATGTTTTCTTTGTAACCTTCTCTCCATCAACTATTATATCGCCCTGAGTTGTTAAAAATATTCCAACTATAGTTTTTATAAGAGTTGATTTTCCAGCACCATTTGCACCAACTATTGCTATTGTCTCATTATTATCTATTTTTATATTTATGTCTTTTAAAGCTTCTTTTCCATCTGGATAACTATAATTTAAATTTTTTATCTCTAACACTTTTTACACCCAACTTTATAAAATTTCCCCAATTAAATAACTTATATTAACAAATCTAAATAATATGAAAATTAAACTTATAATTATTGTACATATAACTTCCTTTACTGTAATACTTCTATTATTAGTTGTTGGATATTCTCCATTAAATCCCCTACATTTCATGGCATCATATACTCTTTCAGCTCTATTAAAACTTTTTAAAAGAATTTGTCCAATAAAAACTCCCATATCACTAAGCTTTATTCCTTTTCCCCCATTATTCCTTAACTTATATGCTGTGTACATATTGCTACTTTCTTGTAAAATTACATATATATATCTATATGTAAGCAATAACTGAGTTACAATAATTTTAGGTATTTTTAACTTAATAAGCTGATTAAATATTTCTGGAATAGGAGTTGTTGCTACTAGTATAAGCACTGCTGCTACTGTTAGTATTGTTTTTATCATTATTGAAAAAAAAGATAGAATTCCATAAGTTATTCCTATCCCACAAAAAACAAAAGCTATTTTTCTATCAAGAATTATATTAGATATACCTGCAAATAAAGAAAAAGGAATAGCAACTAAAACTCTTTTAAATAATAATTTCTTAGGTGTATCTCCAAGCTCTATCATTATTACAGGATAAAGCACAAATATCATGAGAGAACTTACATCATATTTAGGT
The DNA here is from genome assembly GCA_902785295.1 of uncultured Clostridium sp. Taxonomy (GTDB): domain Bacteria; phylum Bacillota; class Clostridia; order Clostridiales; family Clostridiaceae; genus Clostridium. The sequence goes on along the minus strand of CACZYK010000021.1, from coordinate 33,527 downwards.
GCAGAAGTTACTGCTATTAAATAAATTAATGTAAGAATTATTTTAGATAAAGGATGAAGATTATGGACTATTGATTTATTATCTGCTAAGTCCTCTAGCTTACTTATTGTAGATAAATCATCTATTTTTGCCATAACTTCACCCCTTCTTTAATATTATTTAATTCATTGCTACCTTGCTCTTTTTTATTTTAGATATAATAAATCCAATTAAAAAAGCAAATCCTAATGTTAATGCTCCACCAATTATTCCTGCTACACTAGTACCAATTGATGAATCCTCATCTGCATTTTTAAAATTATAATCTGGCATAAATGAAGTAGTTTCTTGTATGTTTTCAGCCTTTTCATAAGCTTCTCCTTCTGCTTGAAGTTCTTCCTCGCCAATTATATTTCCCATTGACCACTCAAGTCCATCTGGATAGCTTGAAGCATATAAAGATAAAACTCCACCTACTAAAGCTGCTAAAACCACCATAGTAATTGTAACTTTCTTTAAACTTATTGACAAGCCTAATTTTTTTCCACTTACCTCATATTCTAAAATTTCTGGTCTTGTACTATGTATAAAACATAAAACTCCTGCAGTTATTATTCCTTCTCCAATACCAATTGCTAAATGTATAGGTTGCATAAGTAATACAAAAGAAGTAAATGGAAGCTCTGTTCTTCCTGATAATAAAGTTTCTATAACAACACTAAAAGCTCCAAGCTGAAGTCCAATTACTGATGCTAAAATAGAGGCTATAATTATTTTTCCTTTTGAAAATCCTTTTTTCATAATAGGCTTAAATATTAGTGGATATGCAATCATACATGCATAAAATCCCATATTAAATATGTTACAACCTAAAGCCAATATCCCTCCATCTGCAAAAAATAATGCCTGAATAATAAGTACTGTTGATATAACCAAAAAAGCTGGTGCTGAGCCTAAAATCGAGGCTAAAAGCAATCCTCCTCCTATGTGTCCACTAGACCCTGTACCTGGAATTGTGAAATTAATCATTTGAGCTGCAAAAACAAAAGCTCCCATCACTCCCATAAGTGGAATTTTCTTTTCTTCTAGCTCATCCTTTGTTTTATAAACAGAATAAGCTATTAATCCTGCTGATGCTGTTGCCATAACTCCAGCTACTGCTGGTGATATAAGTGCATCTGACATATGCATATTATCATCTCCTTTTATATATGTAAAAATAAAAACCACGAAAGTTGTTGCTTTTAAAAACAATTAACCTTCGTGGCTATAATAATATAATAATAAAGTACTAGTTTTTATAAAAATGTAAATCTTCGTGACCTACAAAAATATACTAATCAAAATTTAATATTATGTCAACTTTTATAAGAAATTCTTATTTTTAATTTTATTTTTTATACATTCACTTAATAAATCAAAGTCTTTACCTGTTTTATTTGAAGTTTTAAAAACATTAAATGATTTATTTAAATCACCCATATCACTTATAGCTTTCTTTTCATCAAAATTGAAATACTCTATTGTATCATATTTGCTTAAAACTAATATTTCACTTTTTGAAAATAATAATGGATATTTTTCTACTTTATCATCTCCTTCTGGTATGCTTAACACAGCAATTCTTAAGTCTTCTCCAATATCAAATTCTGCTGGACAAACTAAATTTCCTATATTCTCTACAATAATTAAATCTATTTTATTTAAATCAAAAAATCCCAATACATCTCTAATTGCAGTTGGCTCTATATGACATGCTCCATTAAGATTAAGTTGAATAACAGGTATTTTTTCTGCATCTATTTTTTCTGCATCAACTTGTCCTGCTATATCTCCTTCTATAATGGCTATATTAAATTCGTCTCTAAGTCTATCTATAAGCTCAATTATTAAGCTTGTCTTTCCTGCTCCTGGAGACCCCATAACATTTATCATATATATATTTTTTTCTTTTAATTTCTTTTTTATATCACTACTACAATCTTCTTTATTATTAAAGTTTTGTTTAACTATTTTGAAACTCATATGTCACCTCAAAATTTTTAAATTCTTTACACTAACAATTATACTATATTATAATGTTAGTATTAATTAAAATCTTATTTACATTACTAAATTTATTCTAAATATCAATTGGAGGTAATATAAATGAAAATCGCTGTACTAGATACTAATGGTGCTGGTATCGGACAAGCTATTATAAAAAAAATTCATAAAGAAAATATAAAAGATATTTATATAATAGCTCTTGGTACTAATAGCTATGCTACCTCTAAAATGGTTAAATCAGGAGCTAATGTTGGAATTAGTGGAGAACGTTCTATATGTGATTTTTGCAAAACTAACAAAATAGATGCTGTTATTTCAACTATTGATGTACTTATAAGAAGTGAAGATAATCAAGAGCTTACTCCTATGATTTGTAAATATATTATAAATATGAGTTGTAAAAAATATATACTTCCAATGAAAAAAAATAATATTTATATTCCTAATACCTCTAAGCTTCAAATAAAAGATATGATTGAAGATATTATAAGTGATATAAAAACACTTTCAAATATAAAGTAAAAGGCACAAGGTTTATTCACTCTTGTACCTTCTATTTATTATATTTTTTTCAAAATTTCATTGAATAAATTATTTAAAATTTGTCCACTGTTTCCTAATACTTTTACACAAATATTTTCGTTTTTAATTAATGTAGCTCCTCCACTAACTTCTTTGTTTTCTTCAATTACTTCTCTTATCAAATGAATTTTTTCAACAGAATTTTCAAAATTACATATAAACATATTTCCTAAATGGGTATATCCTTCAAAAAATCCATATCCATTCATTTTAAAATCTTTAGGTACGTATATGGTATTATCTCTATATACAAGTTTATTTTCACATCTAACTTCTATATATGATTTATATAAATTATACTGAAATTTTTCTCCTGAGGTTGCTCTTCCACATGATATTATATCTGTGAAAATAAGCTTTGATGTATTATCCTCTAAATTTATTACAACATTATTTTCAAAGCTAGACTTCCCAAATGGAATTGTTGGCTGAGGATTGTATTTTAGAAGAGCATCTTTTTCTACTTTTATCTTGCACTTTCTAACAGCTTTACCCTCTTCCATTTTATGAATTTTTTCATATGCTTGAGAGGTTAATTCAAGTTTTGTATTTTCTCCTACATTTATATTGTACTCTTGTGTATCTCCAGCCATAATTCCTGCTGATGAGCTCATTATAACAACTTTTATATAGTCATCATCCTTATAAAAAGGGGTCATTATTTTAAAAGGGGCTGTAAAATATACATCATCTAATATTGTTTTTCTATTTTTAAAAGAAGTAGTCAAATTTACTTTTGATATTTTTGAAAAAACATTTTCCATACTATTTTAATCCTTCAAGAAGCACATCATTTTTTATCCAATTAACTATTTTATCTACACCTTCTACAGCTCTTATATTTGTAAATACAAAAGGTCTTTCCCCTCTCATCTTTTTAGAATCTCTTTCCATTACTTCAAGACTTGCTCCAACATAAGGTGCTAAATCTATTTTGTTTATAACTAATAAATCTGAACGTGTTATTCCAGGACCACCTTTTCTTGGTATTTTGTCTCCTTCTGCAACATCAATTACAAATATTGTTGCATCAGATAATTCCGGGCTAAAGGTTGCAGATAAGTTATCTCCACCACTTTCTATAAAAATAATATCTAGGTCTGGAAATTTTTCTACCATTTCATCTACTGCTTCTAAATTCATTGAAGCATCTTCTCTTATAGCTGTATGTGGACAACCTCCTGTTTCTACTCCCATTATTCTTTCTAAAGGAAGAACACTATTTTTTGCTAAGAATTCTGCATCTTCCTTTGTGTATATATCATTTGTAATTACAGCTATACTGTAATCTTTTGATAATAATCTTGTTAAACATTCTATAAGAGCAGTTTTTCCTGAACCAACAGGTCCTGCTACTCCTATTTTTACGTATGACATTTTTAAACCCTCCAAAAATTATGACATGTATAATCTTGAATATAAAGCTTCATGCTGCATACACCTAATGTCAAAGCCTGGTGTAGATAAGCATAAATCTTTCATATCAAGATTAGAAAGCATATCAATTATTTCATCAAAAAATTTATAACACTTATAAAGTATTTTTTGCCCTTCATTTTGACTTAATGGTATAAGCTTTACTGCATTTATAATACTTGCAGAAACATAAGCATATAAATATCCTTCCATAGCTTTTACCTTATCAATTCCTGCAGAAAAACAAAATACCCCATAAGCTACGGAATGAATTCTTGTACCTTCATTCTCTTTTTTTATATATTTATTAAAAATATTACTTTCATATTTAACATCTAATGAATTTACAGTTTTAATAAATCTTGAGCCAAGCTTTTCACTTGCTATTCTTATTTCCTTTGGTAGTTTGCTAGCATCTATTATTTCTTCAAGCTCTAGAATTTTTGATAAATTATTTTCCTCTGCAAATTCGTAGGCTTTATATGCTGCTAAAAGCTCTGTATATAAAAAATTTGTTTTTGCATTAGCTTTTATATATTCATAAACATCATTAGAATTTTTAACTAAGTTCTTTTGAATATATGTTTCTAAACCATAGGAATGAGTATATGAACCAATAGGAAAAGCTGCATCATTTATTTGTAAAAGTAAATATCTCTTATCCATTTTAGTGATGATGATTATTTATAGAAGCTGATATTCTTTTATCAAAATCAAACTTTACTTTTTTAGCTTCTACTTTTACTCCTAATTTTTCTAACATTTCTTTCATAGGTTCATCATATATTGTTATAAACTGATTATGGTTTTCTCCTGCAAATAAAGTTGCATGCCTATTCCCAATTTCATAACAAACTTTAGGAATTAAGTGATTATCTTCTACATCAACAACTAAAGCCATTGTTTCTGGTATGTTAACAACTATTATGCTATCTCCATTTATAGCTAAAACATCTCCATCATTAAGACCTCTTGTTAAAATATAATCACCTAATTTTATTCCTATTTCAATTCCTGAATGAGTTTTCTTTTTATGAATTTTTTTAAAGGCTTCATGCCACTCTATATCTACATAATCTATATTAAAGCCTTTAAACTTTTCATCATTTACTTTTCCTAATATACTTTCTGCTAACATTAATTACACCTCATTAAAATAAATTATACAATTGTGCTAAAGGCAATACCTTTGCTGGTTCACATTTTAAAGTTTCTCCATCTGCTTTAACTTCATAAGTTTCTGGGTCTACTGTTATCTTAGGCATAGCATTATTTAATACCATATCCTTCTTTCCTATGTTTCTGCAATTTTTTACTGGAAAAATATTTTTCTTTAAATCAAGTTTTTCCTTTATTCCATTTTCTACTGCTGCCTTTGAAACAAATGTTATTGATGTATCATATTTTGCAGCTCCATCTGCTCCAAACATATGTCTATAAAAAACTGGTTGTGGTGTTGGAATAGAAGCATTAGGGTCACCCATTTTAGAGGCTGTAATCATTCCACCTTTAATTATCATTTCTGGTTTTACTCCAAAAAATGCTGCATTCCATAAAACTAAATCTGCAAATTTTCCTTTTTCAACTGAACCAACATAATCTGAAATACCTTGAGCTATAGCAGGATTTATAGTATATTTTGAAACATATCTTCTCGCTCTAAAGTTATCATTTCCTTCTACATCCTCCTTAAGTTTTCCTCTTTGCTCTTTCATTTTATGAGCTGTTTGCCAAGTTCTTGTTATAACTTCTCCAACTCTTCCCATAGCTTGAGAATCTGAGCTCATTATGCTAAATACACCTAAGTCTTGTAAAATATCTTCTGCTGCAATTGTTTCTGGTCTAATTCTTGAATCTGCAAAAGCAATATCTTCTTCAATATTTTTATCTAAGTGATGACATACCATAAGCATATCTAAATGTTCATCTAATGTGTTAACTGTAAAAGGCATTGTTGGGTTTGTTGATGCTGGCAAAACATTTGGATAAGCTGCAACTTTAATAATATCTGGTGCATGTCCTCCACCTGCTCCCTCTGTGTGGAATGTATGAATTGTTCTTCCTGCGATTGCATTTAGGGTATCTTCAACACATCCAGCTTCGTTTAATGTATCTGTATGTATAGCAACTTGAACATCATATTTATCAGCAACATTTAAACTGCAATTAATAACTGATGGAGTTGCACCCCAGTCTTCATGAATTTTTAACCCTAAAGCTCCAGCTTTAATTTGTTCTATTAAAGGCTCTTCACTTCCACAGTTTCCTTTTCCAAAAAAGCCTAAATTCATTGGATATTCTTCTGCTGCCTTTATCATTTTTTCTAAGTTCCAAGGACCAGGAGTACAAGTTGTGGCATTAGTTCCATCAGCAGGACCAGTTCCTCCACCTATCATTGTGGTAATTCCACTATAAAGAGCTGTATCAATTTGTTGAGGAGAAATAAAATGAATATGAGTATCTATTCCCCCTGCTGTTACTATAAGACCTTCTGCAGAAATTGCCTCAGTAGATGCTCCCACAGTCATTCCAGGTGTTACTCCATCTAAAACATCTGGATTTCCTGCCTTTCCTATTCCAGCTATATACCCATCCTTAATTCCTATATCAGCTTTATAAATTCCTGTATAATCTAAAATTAGGGCATTAGTTATTACTAAATCCAAATCTCCATCTTTACTTGTTGTATTAACAGATTGACCCATTCCATCACGAATAGTTTTTCCACCACCAAATTTTATCTCATCACCATAAGTAGTAAAATCTTTCTCTACCTCTATAATTAAATTGGTATCTCCAAGTCTTACTTTATCTCCAACAGTAGGACCAAACATCATTCCATAATCCTTTGATGATATTTTATAACTCATTTTTTCCCCTCCTTACTCAATAAATCCTTTTAGCTTTGCTTTTTCTAAAGAAGATTTTTTAGTTTCATCATTAACTTGACATCTTGTTAAATCATTTAAGCCAAAGACTCTCTTTTTACCACCTATTTCAACTAATTGAACTTCTTTTTCTTCACCTGGTTCAAATCTTACTGAAGTACCAGAAGGAATATCAAGTCTCATTCCATAAGATTTTTCCCTATCAAACTTTAAAAATTTATTAACCTCAAAAAAATGAAAATGTGACCCTACTTGAACAGGTCTATCTCCATTATTACAAACCTTTATTTTTATTGTTTTTCTTCCTTCATTTAAAATTATTTCTTTATCAGAATAAAAAACTTCTCCTGGAATCATTTATCACACTTCCCTTCTATTTTATTGGATTATGTACAGTAACTAATTTAGTTCCATCTGGAAAGGTTGCTTCAATTTGAACATCATGTATCATTTCTGGAACTCCTTCCATAACATCTTCTCTTGAAAGAAGTTTAGTACCCATATTCATTAATTCTGTAACAGTATGACCATCTCTTGCTAGTTCTAAAAGTTCTGAACTAATATATGCAACAGATTCTACATAATTAAGTTTTACTCCCCTTGCCTTTCTCTTTGCAGCTAACTCACCTGCAAAATGCAACATTAATTTTTCTTGTTCTTTTGGCGTAAGCCTCATAAAAAACACCTCCTAATTTTTAAACTTATTTCTTTTATTATTAAATAAATAAATTATTTATAGTTTTTTATAAGAAAAATGGCTCAACGAAAAAAATTCGTTGAACCCCTTTGTTCAATTTAAATAAATTATATCATAGTAAATTTAAAAAAACTATTTTTATTTTAGCATAGTATCAATTAATTCATAAACATTGTCAGTTAAATTATTCACATATTTTTTCAATTCATCCTCTGCTCTGTTAAATGTATATCCATTTGGAGTTATTTTAAGCATAGATAAATCATTAAAAGAATCTCCTATAGTATAAAGATTTTCTTTTTCTTCTCCTTCAAGCTCTAATATCTTTAATAAAGCATTTCCCTTTGAACATCCCTTAGGAACAACATCTATAAAAAATTGATTTCTATATGCTTCAACATATTCTCCATACTTATCCACTATTTCATTTTTAGCTTTTTCTGCCCATTCATAGTCATTGCTAAAAGTAAATAAACTTAACATTCTATAATCATCAGTTTTCTTTTCCATTTCTTCTCTTTTTATTCTTTTAAAAGGAATAGAAAGATATCCAAGTGTCTCTTCAGATTTTATTTGACTTTTCCACACTACTCTTATTTCTTTAGAATTATCACAACTTATTATTACATCTTCATTATCATAATAATCCTCTAAAATTGATTTATATACTTTATTAGGAATCCATTTATCCCATACTATATTATCATTTTTATCAATTATAAGACCACCATTGCAAAGAGATAAATAATCATATTCTAATGGATAATTATCTATTAAGTTTTTTACTCCATTAGGAGTTCTTCCTGTAGAAATAACAAACTTTCCTCCATTTTCTTTTAGCTTATGTATAGCTTCTATATCTTCTTTTGATATTTTATTATTCACTACTAATGTTCCATCTAAATCACTTGCTAATATCTTCATTACACTTCATCCTTTCTTAAAAATTAAGGGGCTACTGTAAATAGCAGCCCCTTAAAATATTATAAACTACTTTGTATATTTTCTGTGAAGTAACTTATGAGCAAGTCCTTTACCTGGTTCACCCATATAAGTTTCATACATTTTCTTTATTGCAGTATTTTCATGAGATTTTCTCTTTTCTGCATTTTTATCTTGGTTATAAAGAACAGATGCTCTAATTGTTTTTATATCATTTCTTTCTATTTCAAGATTATTTACATGAGGTTGTCCTCCACCATTTACACATCCACCAGGGCATGCCATTACTTCAATAAAGTGATATTGCTTTTCGTCTATTTTTCCACTATTAATAAATTCAGCTAAATTTTTTGAACCATTAATTACAGCTACATTATATTCATTTCCTGCTATTTCAATAGTAGCTTCCTTAACACCTTTTAATCCTCTTACTTCTACATAATCAACATTTTCTAATTCTTTCTTTTCTGCAAATTCCTTAGCACTTCTTATAGCCGCTTCCATAACTCCACCAGTTGCTCCAAATATAGTTCCAGCACCTGTATATTCTCCCATTGCTGGGTCAGCTTCACCATCTTCTAATTGAGCAAAGTTTATCTTAACATCTTTTATAAGTTTTGCTAATTCTCTTGTAGTTATTGTAGCATCAATTTCTCTTATGCCATTGATTTCCATTTCAGGTCTATCTGCTTCATATTTCTTAGCTGTACAAGGCATTACTGTTACAGTAAATACATTTTTTGGATCTATTCCTGATATTTCTGGATAATAAGTCTTTGTTGCAGAACCAAATATTTGTTGTGGTGACTTAGCAGATGATAAATTTCCTAATAATTGAGGATAATAGTTTTCTGCTTGTCTTACCCAGCCTGGACAACATGAAGTAAACATTGGGAATGGACCATTATTCTTAATTCTTTCAAGAAGTTCTGTAGCTTCTTCCATAATAGTCATATCTGCACCAAAGTTTATATCAAATATTTTATCAAATCCTAATTGTCTTAATGCTGTATATATTTTTCCTGTTACATCTACTCCATAACCCATTTTAAATAATTCACCCATAGCTGTTCTAACAGCTGGTGCCATAGCAACTATAACATGCTTTTCTGGGTCTGCTAAAGCAGCTTTTACTCTATCTATATGAGGAACTTCTTGTAATGCTGCTACTGGACATGCAACAACACATTGTCCACAAAGTAAACAATTTGTATTATCTAACCATTCATCACAACCAGTTGTAACAATTCTCTTTCCATCTACATTAGCTATTTTTAGTGAATTTGTACCAGTCTTGCTTGAACAAGCAGCTACACATCTTCCACAAAGTACACATTTTGACCTATCTATCATTATAGATTTACTTCTGTTATCTATATATTCTGTCTTATCAGGAACAACAAATGGAGTTGCTGCCTTTGCCTTTGTTTTTATAACTAACTTTAATAATTCACAATTTTCTCTTCTTGGACATGCACCACATTTAAATTCATGCTTATTTAATAATGCTGATACTCTTGTTTTTACTCTTTCTTGTACTTTTTCTGTATCAGTTTTTATAACCATACCTTCTTCAACTTTAGTTAAACATGCAAGCACTAAATTATTTTTTCCTTCAACTTCAACTGCACAAACACCACATTTACCAACATTCAAGCATTCTTTTAAATAACATAATGTAGTAATATCCATACCATTACTTCTTATTGCTTCTAATATAGTAGAACCTTCTGAAACTTGGTACTCATTTTCGTTTATGGTTATATTAATCATTCTATTGTTTCCTCCCTAAGCTATTAGTAATTTTTCACCATTTTAATCCGCTAAATCATTGAATTTTCTATATTTTTAACATTTGTTAAGAAATTATCAATATCCTTCTTAAACTATTGTAACCCGATTTTTTTTAAAATTCAACATTATTTTTTTATTATGCCAGGAAATTATATCAGTTTGTAAATTATAGGGTTTTTGTTATAATTAATGTGTTAATTTTATTTATTAATATGTTAATTTTATTTAAATTGAGAGGATAAATATGATACAAATTTTTAATAGAAAAACTAAATCTTATGAAGAGGAAAAAGTTTTTGGAGATAAATATATTAAATGGTGTTATGAATCACCTTTAGGAAAAAGTATGACAGAGCTTATTGTAAAACGTAAAATTATATCTAGTATTTATGGATTTTATTGTGATAGAGCCTTAAGTAAAAGAAAAATTCCTAGCTTTATTAAAGATTATGAGATAAATATGCAAGAATGCATAAAATCAGAAAATGAATTTACTTCTTTTAATGATTTTTTTTCAAGAAAACTTAAACCAGACGCAAGACAAATAGATATGAACCCTTCAAAGCTTATATCTCCTGGTGATGGAAGACTTTTTGCATATGAAAATATAAATATGGATGACCTTATTCAAGTTAAACATCTCACTTATAGCCTTTCTGAACTACTTTGTGATGATGAAATAGCTAAAGAATATAATGAAGGAACTTGTTTAGTTTTAAGACTTTGTCCAACTGACTATCACAGATTTCATTTTATTGATTCTGGTGTTCCTAAAGAGAGTAAATTTATTGATGGAAACTATTATTCAGTTAACCCCACTGCACTAGAGAGAATTCCAAAGCTATATTGCCAAAATAAAAGAGAATGGTCTATTTTTAAATCTGATAACTTTGGAGAGGTAATTTATGTTGAAGTTGGAGCAACTTGCGTAGGAAGTATTATTCAAACTTATACACCAGAAGTAAAGGTTAAGAAATGTCAAGAAAAAGGTTATTTTAAATTTGGTGGCTCAACAGCTATTTTATTTTTCAAAAAAAATGTTGTTAAAATTGATGATGATATTTTAAACCAAACTAACCTAGGTTTTGAATGTAAAATACAGATGGGAGAAACTATAGGAGAAAAAATATAACTGTGCAAAAAAATGCACAGTTATATTTTTTACTTTTTAAATTTAATTATTTTATCATTGCTACCACAACACTTTTTATACTTTTTACCACTACCACATGGACATAAGTCATTTCTTCCAACTTTAATATCATTTCTTACATTTTTTCTTTCTATTTGTTTTATGGTATAACCTTTATATTTCCATAGTGATATATTTTCAATAAAATCAAGTAATGTCTTTTTAAGTAAAAATCTCTCTTCACTATTTGGTCTTGAATACACTTCTTCAAAGCATAATTCTAATACTTCTTTTTTATCCATAAACTGTATTCTTGTGAATAACTCTTCCATATATTCTTCAATTTCATCTTCATCTATATCAATTAGTGCTAAAAATTCTTTTTTAAATGTTTTACCTACTTTATTATTCAAAAAATAATCTTCATCTGCCATAGAGATTAATTGCTCTTTAGATAAATCAGCATACTCTAAATCTTTTTTTATAATATCTTTTATTTCTTCATAGTCTTCTATTTCATAATTTAAAAATATTCTTTCTTCATTATCATAAAAAATGTCACATTCACATACACAATTATCTTCATTCATAATTCTATTTATTAATTCTTCTTCATCAACATCGTTATAATATTTTTTTAATATACGCTTTAAATTATTTTCATTAAGTACTCCATAAGCATTAAGTATTCCTTTAAATATTTTATAAAATGTTGTATTTTCTTTAATCTTTCTTCTCAAATCAATAGTATCATTTTCTTTAATGATTTCCTGAATTTCATTTGGCATTACAAAAAATTCTTCACCATCTTTATCTACAAAAAAAACAATTCCACTAGTTAAAAATTGTAAATAATTCAACTTTTTATCAGTGGTTTCATTTGCTGATATAACACCATTCTTTTTAATAAGTTCCCTTATAAGATTATACTTTTCTTCATACATTGAATTTATATTATTAATTAGTCCATCTTTATATTCACTAATATATTTTTTTATCATATTCTTTTTAGTTAATTTCATTGAAAGTTCTAAATTATTAGCTTCTGCAAACCCTATAATGTCATCTTTAGAATATGAATTAAGTAATTCTTCTAAGTTTAATGAAAATTTCACCTTTCTTTGTATTTGTAAAAGCATATTGCATGCCCTTTCAATAGCAGAATCACCGAAAATATCAAAATCGTCAAAAGGGTCTTCTATATCTGGTTTTTTTCTGCTAACTTTATATTTTTTATCATTTTGTGGTAAATAAGGAACTTCATCATCTTTACTTCCAATGTATCCACATACCATATCTCTAGGTGAATTAAAATAACCAATCGTTGAAAGATATTCTTTATCCTCTCCCTTTGAACATTCTTCACATAAGCATATATTTTTTTCCCATTGATGATATTTAGCTTCTTTTCCACATTTACAACAGTTCTCTTTTATTTCATTATTTCTTGCAATAATTTCTATTTGAGTAAATTCTTTTGGAACCTCAATCAAATCAATGACTTCTAATTTTAAATAAGTTGTTGAACCAAAATCATATTGATATTCAAATTTTTGATTAACACTCAAAACATCTTTTAATTTTACATTCATCTCATAATCAGTATTATTATACATCTCTCCATCAATAAAAAATGCACTTAAATGGTCACAACACTCTACCCATACATCTCTTATAAACTTATCTAAATGCTGAAGTTGTAAATTTGCATCTATAGAAACATAAATACAATATTCTGAAGTATACTTATTCTTAATTGATATCATAAATTGATTTCTATTTCCTTTTGAATTTTCCTTTTTTTCTTCTATTACTTTCTTCATTTCTGGACAATTCTTCATATGTCTTTTTATAGTTCTTTCTGTTAATTCTTTATCACAATAATAACATCTTGCTTTCATATAAAATATCTGCCATTATCAAGTACATATTGGCAGTTACCTCCTTCTTATATTATTACTTATATAATAACATTCAATATAATATGATTACAATCAAAAAAATTTTTGATTAATAAATAAGAAGTTTTTAAGAAAAAATATATAATTTTCTATAGAACCAAAAAAAGTACCACTATACTAGTAGTACTTTTTTATATTAAATGGCAGAGCGTATAGGAATCGAACCCATAATGTACCGTCCGTAGCGGTATGTTATATCCGTTTAACTAACGCTCCAAAATGATAACAAATTTATACTATCATAAAATTAGTAATATCGCAAGCCATTTAAATACTTAATATTTATAAATATATATCTGAAAATTCAATTTCTAATTGTTCTACCTTATTTCTGCTCATTAATTCATGTTTTTCTTCAATAATATTAAGCTTTCCAATTGGTAAGGTAACTATAAATTCAGAACCTTCATTTAACTTACTCTTTAATTCTATTTTCCCGCCATGCCCTTTAACTAAATAGCTTACCAAATCTAATCCTATTCCACTTCCTTTTCCTTCTATTCTTTTGCTATTTGTAGCTTGTTCAAATCTATTGAATATTTTCTTTTGCTCTTCTTCTGCAATTCCCATACCATTATCTTTCACAGAAATGTGTACTTTATTTTTCTCTGCATTTAATGTTACTTCTATTGTTTCATCTATTGGAGAAAATTTAATTGCATTTGATAATAAATTCATAACTATTCTATCTATAGCTTCTAAATCTGCATTTATTATAAATTCTTCAACATTTGTATCAAATATTATGTTGATATTTTTTTGGTTAGCATATACTTCTATAGAATCCACTATGCTTTCAACGACATTTACAATATCAATATCAGTTTTATTAAGCTTATAATTATCCCCTTCAAGCTTTGTAGTATCTATTAAATTATCTATAAGTTTTATAATTTTTAAGCTATTTCTCTTAATTATTTTTCTATATTCATTAGTCTTTTCTTTTATTTCTTTAGAATTATCTCCATTTAAATATTTTAAACATTGAAGAATACTTAATATTGAATTTACAGGACTTCTTAAATCATGAGATATATTTATTAAAAAGTTTTCTTGTAAATCTAAGTTTCTTTTTTGAACTTTCACTATATCTATTAATTGCTCTTTTGTTAAATCACTTAATTTCATATTTTTAAAATCCATTTTTATTCCTCACCATATAATTAATATTTTTACAAATATTGTAATTTTATTATTTATATCTTATCACATGAAAACAGCAATGTAAATCCATTATTTGTAAATTAAATTGAGTTTTTTTCTTTAAATATTTATAATTATCATATAAATATTATGAATGGAGGAGATTTGTATGTATTTTAATAAACCTGGAAAAGAAAATACTTATGAAACATTAGAATTAGCAGTAAAGACTGCAAAAGAAAAAAGAATAAAACATATTGTTATTGCTTCAAGTAGTGGAGAGACTGCTGAAAAGTTAAAAAAATTAGCTGGTGATGATATTGAAATTGTCTGTGTAACTCATTGTTACGGATACCCTACAGAAGGAGTTAATGATATGACAAATGAAGAAAGAGAAAAGTTAATTTCTTCTGGAATAAAGGTTTTAACAACTACCCATGTATTAAGTGGTGCAGAAAGAGGATTATCTGCTAAGTTTGGAGGCGTATCTCCTGTAGAAGTTATGGCAAGTACTCTTAGAATGTTTGGACAAGGAACTAAAGTATGTGTTGAAATCTCTGTTATGGCAGTAGATGCTGGACTTATTCCTTATATGCAACCAGTTATTGCTATAGGAGGTTCTGGACACGGTTCTGATACTGCTTTAATTATTAGAACAGCTCATGCTAACAAAATTTTAGATACAAAAATTGATGAGGTTATTTGTAAGCCTTACTTAAATTAATAAAAAATGAGAGTAAATATATTGTTTTGATATCTTGCCCTATTTCTTCCAAACCAAGACAAAACAACATATTCACTCTCTTTTAACTATAAACTTGTTTTTGTTAAATTTAGCAAATTATAAACACTTTATTTCCTTATCCAAGAAAAATGAATATAAGTAGCTTTCAGTAACTATTTTTCCTGTTATTTTACTCAAAGCTTCTTTGTAATATTGTATTTGTACTTTGTATTTTTCTATTAAATCCTCTTCTTTTCCTCTTTCAATATAATCAGTTTTATAGTCAACCAAAATTACATTATCTCCTTCATAGAAAAATAAATCTATTACCCCTTGAAGTCTTACTTTCTCGCTTTCAGGAATGTTAATTAAATTAGGGTCTGTTTTTTTAGCACTTATTTCTGTATAGAAAGGTAATTCTTTATACACCTTTTCACCAGATGCATAAGATTTTAATACTCTTTTTCCTAAGTTACTCTTAAAGAAATTATATATTTTTTTAGCTCTTATTACTTTAAATTCTTCCTCACTTAAAAATTCATTAATAACCATTTCTCTAATTTGATTTTCTATCTCTTCAATGGTATTAACTTTATTAAAATCTAGCTTCTGCATTACAAAATGCATCGCAGTTCCTCTTTCTGAAGGTGTTAATCCTCTTTCTTCTTGAAGGAATTTAGGTTTTTCTATGATTTTTTCTGAATATAAATTTTTACTATTTACAATTTCTAATTCTTCTTGATTTTTTTTCTTTAAATCAGATACTGAAAAATTACTCTTAATAGTAGTGGAAGATTTAAATGGATAAATAAAGTTTAATCTATTATATATGTTTTTATCCACAGTTTCACAATCAAAATTTATCCACAAATCTTTTTCTTTATTTTCATCCACATTTTCTTCATTTTTATCCACAAGCAAATCAGTTTTCTTCCATATATCAATTTTCCATGTGGATAAATCATCTTTTATGCTAATATCCATCGGTCCTACTTGTTCTCTTATGCTTTCTCCGTTTCTATGTTTACATAAAGCCATGCCAAGCCAATCTAAATAAGATTTTCCTTTAGATACCTCCGAAGAAATTATTCTATCTTCATTTAATGCTGCTGCATTACAACATTTATTTGCCCACCTTCCTAAATTTGAAGTTGCTCCTGTTATAATAAGCTTTTCCTTTGCTCTTGTAAAGGCAACATATAAAATTCTCATTTCTTCTGACAATGTTTCAAATTTTATTTTTTGTTTTATAGATTCCTTCGCTATTGTACTATAGCTTACTCTTTTTTCAACATCCACAAAATCTGGTCCTAATCCTAAATCATCATGGTAAAGAATATTTTTATTTAAATCCATAAGATTAAATTGCTTACCTGTACCACTTAAAAATACTACTGGAAACTCAAGACCTTTACTTTTATGAATACTCATAATTCTAACAACATCTTCGTTTTCCCCAAGTATTTTAGCACTTCCCATATCTCCTGAAGATTTTCTAAGTTTATTAATAAAGTTTATAAAGTTAAATAACCCTTTAAAACTAGTGTCTTCATATTGCTTTGCTCTTTGGAAAAGCACTCTTAAATTTGCCTGTCTTAAAACTCCATTTGGCATAGCACCAACAAAACCATAATAAGCTGTATCCATATATATATACCATATAAATTCATCTATTGGCATAAAAGTGCTTCTTTCTCTCCATGTATCAAGCTTTTCAATAAAGTATTTACATTTTTCTTTTAAAGCTTCATCTACCTCTATTTCTCCTAAAACTATAGCTTGCATATTTTCATAAAAATATTTTTCTTTATTTACAAGTCTTATATTGCCAAGCTCCTCTGGGGTAAAGTTCATTATAGGAGAACGTAAAAGTGCTATCATTGGAACATCTTGCATAGGATTATCTACAACCTTTAATAATGACATAATTGTTCTTATCTCTATTGATTCAAAATACCCTGTTCCAGTATCTGCGTAAACAGGAATACCTTCCATTCCAAGCTCATCTAAAAAAACTTCTGACCAATTTTTAGTTGCTCTTAAGAGTATAACTATATCTTTATATGCTAAAGGTCTATAATCATCTTCTCCTTTTTCATTTTTATAAGCTACCATAAAAGGCATTTTTCCTTCTTCTTCTGGATTTATTAATTCTTTTATTCTTTTTGCAACTATTCTTGCTTCTAAATTAATTGCTCCAATGTCCTCTTCTTCCTCTAAATCTTCTTCACTTTTTTCATCTGATTTATCTAAAATATGAAGCTCTAAATCACCACCTGTTTCTCCTTCACCTTCATATTTTTTATAATCAGCTCCTAAGTTTAAAGCTTCTTCATCTGTATATTCTAATTCTCCAACTTCTTTAGACATAAGCATCTTGAAAATAAAATTAACTCCATTTATTATTTCCTTTCTACTTCTAAAGTTTTTGTATAATTGAATTTTTCTATCTTTTCCTTCTGTAAGAGAATAAGTGTTATATTTTTCTAAAAACAACTCTGGTTTTGCTTGCCTAAATCTATAAATACTTTGTTTAACATCTCCAACCATAAAAACATTAGGATTTTCTCCATATTTTCTAGAAACTAAGTCTATTATAGCCTCTTGAACATTATTAGAATCTTGATACTCATCAACCAACACTTCATAAAAATATTCCTTAAACTTTTGAGAAACATTTGATTCTTCTGCTGTTAATATTTTTAAACACAGATGCTCTAAATCGTTAAAGTCTAGCACTCCTTTTTCTTTTTTGCTCTTACCAAACTTTTCTCCAAATTCTATAACAAGACTTGCAAGTTCTTTCATTAATGGATATAAACTTTTCATAGATATAAGCATTTCCTCTGGATGCATAAAAAATACTCCATCTCTAATTTTCTCTAGCTTTTTCTTTACATCTGCTCTAATATTTTTTACCATCTCTTGAACACTTATATCAAGTACCTTTGATTTTCTTACAGTTTTTAATTTTGAAAATTCATAATCATTAAATACATCATATAATTCATTTAATCCTTTATCAAGGCTATAATATATATTTTTTATTATAGAAATATCATCAGTAAAAGTATCTACATAAGGCTCAAGACCACTTGTTTCACTACTTAACTCTAAAGCTTTATTTGTCATGCTTATTAAACCTTCAAGCTCAATTTTTGTATTCTCTTTTATAACCTTTACCCAAGAAGTTTCATTTAATTCATCTATATCATTTATGTTAAACTCTTCACTTTTATCTTTAAGCCATTTTTCTGGCCATGGTCCACTCATAGAAAATTTAAATAAATCTAAAATAATTTCTTTTAATTTATCATCATTTTTTGAATTACTATATGCCTCAACTAAATTTAAAAAATTTGAATCATCATTTTCATATTTTTCTTCAAATAAATCATCTAGTATTTCATTTTTAAGGAGAACACCTTCTGTTTCATCTAAAATTCTAAAAGAAGGGTCTAAATCTATAACCTGAAAGTTATTTCTTATTACTTCTAAGCAAAAAGAGTGCATTGTTGTTATATTTGCTCTACTTAATAATGTAAGTTGCTTTTGAAGATTTGTAGAGTTTGGAGTTTTCTCTAAAGCCTTTGTAATTGCCGAAGCTATTCTCTCTCTCATTTCAGAGGCAGCAGCACTTGTAAAAGTAACAACTAATAGTTTATCTATATCTACTGGATTTTCTTCATCAGTTATAATTCTTATTATTCTCTCAACAAGTACAGCAGTTTTTCCAGAACCTGCAGCTGCTGCTATTAATAAATTTGAATTTCTTGTTTCTATTGCTGATAATTGTTCTTCAGTCCACTTTGTTTCACCCATTATTTATCATCCCCTCCCTCTATAAACTTTTTCATATGATTCCAAATAACTTCTTCATCTTTTTTAGCAATAATCTTATACTTATTGTCTTTTATACTAGTGTCAAATTGGCATATTGATGAATAGTCACAATACTGGCAATAAGCTGTTTTATCGTTTTTACATGGCTCTATCTTTATTTTTCCACTAAGCATATCCTCACAAAGTTCTATCATCTTATCATTAACATACTCTCTTAATATATTAAATTGCTCCTCTGTTACTACTGCACTATTAGAAGAAAAATCTCCATCCTTTTTAAACGCTGCTGGTATTACTAGAGAATAAGTAGTCATCTCCCTATCCATTGAGCGTACAATTTTAGCATCTTTTAATAATAACCCATCCATCTTTAATTTTTTTAGAACTTCTTCTTGAATCTCTTCATCTTTTAGTTCTGTATTACTTCTTATAATAGGGTCATCTATCTTAAAGTATAAAATTGCTCCTGGTACTGCCTGTTTTTTTAAAATATACTCAGAATTTCTTAAAATTGCATCAAGATAAACTAATAATTGAATTTGTATTCCATAATAAAGCTCATTTAAATCAAACTTTTTAGCTCCTGATTTATAATCAACAACTCTTATATAAGTTTTATCATCCAAGTTTAAAGTATCTATTCTATCAACTCTTCCTGTCAAAAATACCTCTTCTCCAGATGGAAGCTTTAACTTTATAGGTGCACCATTACCCATGTTTCCAAATACATATTCATTGCTAAATATCTCAAATTCTCCTCTTCTCATCTGCTCTGCTATTATTGAAACAGATTTTGTTATAATTCTTTTAAATCTCTCTGTAAAATACTTATACTTTTTGCTACTTTTTAAAATTGAATTATTATCCTCTTTTAACTTTTCATTTACAAGATTTCCAACTATGTTTTTACATCTTTCAAGATTTAGTTCAGACCATTGTATTTGTTCTGCTTTTACCTTTTTAGTAAATCTATCTAAAATGTCATGCATAAAAGAACCTAAATCTGGAGCAGAAAATTCATATATTTTTCTATCCTTTGCCTTTAAACCATACTGAACAAAATAAGCAAAAGGACACTCTGCATATTTTTCAAGTCTTGATACACTAAACATAAGTTTTCCATAATCATTACTATATAATTCTTTTATTTTTTTCTTAGAAATTGTGTTATTGGTATTACTATAATTTAGACCTTCTAAAATATTACCTGATTTATTTTTAAACTCTTCCTTATCTTTATACCAACAATAAACAGATTTCCAATAATCCTCAACATCTTCATTATCATAATTTTTTCTCATAGCTAGTATAAATTCATTAAAGGTAGGGCTAGGAGCTGTTATTTTAAATAACTTATCTTGTTTTCTTCTTTCATTTACTATATCACTTTCTTGTATAAGCTTTGGAAATATTCTTTTTATTCTAGGAACTATTATAGAAGCTCTTAATGACTTACCTTCAAAATCTGCCATAGGATAGCTTATCATTAAATATTCACTAGCTAATGTTAAAGCTGTATAAACTATAAACTGTTCTTCAAAGATTTTAGTTTTATTGGTAGATGCAATTTCAAGCCCTACTTCTTTAAGTTCCTCTCTGTCTAAATCTGATAATATTCCCTCATCTTTATTAATTGCAGGTAAAACTCCATCATTAACTCCTACAATAAATAAAGCCTTAACTTCTCTTCCTTTTATTCTTGCTATATCACCTATATTAACTTGGTCTAATGCTACAGGAATTACTCCTATTTCTTTATTTTCAAAGCCTGCATTAAGAACTTTATATATTTCTGCTACATCAAGTTTTTCTTCTCCTAAAACATCTACCATTTGGTCTAATATTTCAACTACAATTGAAGGGATTTGTTCATATTCCATAACCTTCTCTTGCATTTTATATTTTTCAAACATTTCAATTCTTTCTTCAAGCCTTGAAAATACATCTAAATTTAAAAGGAAATCATAAATAGCTTTACATACATCTTTAACATTTTTTCTTCCTTTTATTGATGAATGAAATTGCAAAAGAGGTTCTCTCACCTTAAGCATTATTCTTTTAGGACTTAATTCCTCCTCTTCTTCACTTATTTCTATTTCTTGAGTCCATTTAAAACTCTTTATTCCATTAGCTAAGACATAATTTTCAAGTATGTCAATTTCATTCATTGAAATTCCTGTTAATCCACTTTTAAGATATTTAAATACTCCTTCATAAGACCAATTTCTTAAATACACTTCAAAAGCAGATAATATCAATATAACTAAAGGATTACTTAAAACATCTATTTTTTTATCCATAAAATAAGGTATTTCATAATCATTAAATATAACCTTTGTTATTTTCTCATAACTTTCAATATCTCTACAAACAACAGAAATATCTCTAAATCTATAATTTTCTTCTCTAACAAGCCTTAAAATTTCCTTTGCTACCTCTTCTACCTCGTCATAAGAGTTATTTGCTTTATATAATCTAATGTCACTTGTTTTATATGGATATTCTTTAAATGGATAGGTGTAAAAATATCTTTCTAAGTGATTTAATTCATCACTATTTTTAAATCTAATGCTTCTTTCTTCATTTAAATCTATAGGTTTTAAATATGATATATTATTTTCCTTCATCATTTCTAAAATCTTTTTTTCAGTTGATTTTATAGGATTAAATACATCTGTTATTTCACTTTTAGAATTTCCTACTTCATCCATGCATAATGTTATATTTATTACCTTGCATTTTTTAGCTAATGCTTTTATAACCTCCATCTGTTGAGGTGTAAAGGTTGTAAACTCATCTATCCATACTTCTGCGTTAGAATATAAACTACAATTATTAAGTTTTTCTGCAAGAAATGTAAGCTCATCATCTGCATCTATTGTATTTTCACTTATATTATCATTAAACTTTTTTAATATTAATGATAAGTCTTCAAGCTTCTTTTTTAATTCTTCATCTTTTATTTCACTTAAATTATTATTTATAAGCTCATTTGTAATATTATATTTTTTAAACTCTGTTAAGGTTTTTGAAATTATATCTGTAAATCCTTTTTCTTTATATATTCTATTAAAATATTGAAATTCTTCATTTTCTTCCTGAAGAATTTTATATATAAGCATGCTCCTTCCAGAGTCTTTCATTATATTATGAACACGTCCACCACATTCATCAAATACTTTATGAGCCATTCTTTTAAAGCTTAATACTTCTGTTCTTAATAATCCTCTTTCAGAAACTTTTTTTAATAGCATTGTTTCTCTTTGAAACGTATACTGTTCAGGAACTATGTATATTAATTTTTCATTTTCTTCGTTCTCTAGCTTTTTCTTTATTTGATTTAAACAAAAACTACTTTTTCCACTTCCAGCTCTTCCATAAATAAAACGTATTCCCAATAATATCATCTCCTTTTTATATACTAACCTTCTTTCATTATATTATAACAAAAACAAAAAAGTTTTTCTTTTTTACCAGCATGATTGCTCAAAATCAAGACAAAAAAAAGAGCCTTCCCCTTTAGGCTCTTCTATATAAAAATATAAATCAACTGGCTATGTAGAAATTATATTTTTAAACTAATTTATATTGTCCACTTTTTTAATAAATTAATTATATATCATTTTTATATGTATGTCCTCATACAAAAGTATGAGAAAAGTATGAGAAAGTATGAGATTTTTAATTTTTTTTCATACTTTTCATTAATAACATTGCCTCATTTTTATTTTTTACATTTAATTTAGAATAAATATTAAATACATGAGTTTTAACTGTTGATATTTTTATATTAAGCTGTTCTGATATCTCGGAATATTTAAAGCCATCTAATAGTAATTTC
The DNA here is from genome assembly GCA_902785295.1 of uncultured Clostridium sp. GTDB lineage: Bacteria > Bacillota > Clostridia > Clostridiales > Clostridiaceae > Clostridium. The sequence goes on along the minus strand of CACZYK010000021.1, from coordinate 10,536 downwards.
AAAACTTCATCTTCTGTTTTTGTTAAAGGTTCTATTATATGACTAATATTATTAGTCATTTTATGTGGTACCATAATAGCACATTTATTTGCTTCATTTATTAATTTTCTAACATATTTTTTATATTCTGAGCTTAAGTTCTGTTTGTTTTTTAAATATCTACTTAATATAAGTGCACATAATTTTCCTTCATTTGCAAACATTCTTATATACTTATATTTAAAGGCACTTTTAATTGCACAATCCATATACTCTAGTGCTATACTTTCCTCATTATATTCATAAAAACATATAGCTCTTAAAATGTTAACTTCTATCATATCTAAAACTCTATTAAGGTCTTTTAAATTTACTGATAGGGCTTCTAAAACAATAAGTGCTTGAGTATACATGCTGTTATATATATATGCTCTAACAGCAGTCATATAAATGTATATGTTATTTATTGAAAACTCACTAATTACTATACCACCTGGTAAGCTATTTAACCAATTTATGGAATATTCTAAATTTCCTGATGATAGTAAAATTCTCACTTTTAAAGCTTTCATATTTTCTTCAAGTTGAAATGCCTTTTCATCTTTAATCTTTTTTTCAAGAGCTGTTAGCATTTCTTTTACTTTATAACTTTGTCCTTGAGTTCTTAATATCTTTATAAGGACAAGCATACCTACAAAGTATACTGATATAGCGCCTTTAGTTGAACTATCTGCAACTCCTTTAGATGCTCTCATTAATGCACCACTTAAATCATTTTTCTCATAAAGAAGTTCTGCTATAGCAATATCTAATAGCCCTAGGCCTTCATCTCCAAATATTTCCATAATGTTTTTCTTTAAAATTGATTCAAGAAACTCATAATGAACACCCCAAGAAGAAAAGTCTCTTACTCCTCTTAATATGCTAGGAATATTAAGCATAATACATAAAGCTACTAAGTGGTGATTATTCTTTTTTAATATATTGTTACATTCTTTAAAGCTTTTCAAAAACTTATTAGGCTTCATTTTTGTTAATGATATGTTAGCATATAATATTCTAACTTCTAAGGCAACTCTTTTAGGAGCATCTTCTGATATTATATTTCTCATATTAATTAAGCTATTATAGAGTTCCTCTAAATTTCCTTTTTTATAAATAAAGGAACTTAAAAACTTTGTACCACATAAAATAGGTGATTTGTTTATATATTCTTTAGGAATAATATCAATATATTTATCTACTATTTTTAGGTTTAAATTTATATATGAATCATATGATAGTTTTTCTAATATTGGTATAGCTTCTTTATAGCATTCTCCCTTGCAATAATAATCTACTGCCCTTGCATCTTCATTATTTTTTAAGTAGTATTCTGCTATCTTTTTATACACTTTATTAATTTCATCTTTTGAATACATTTTTTCTCTTTTATATTTTAAATATTTTTTTGCATAATTAACATATTTATACACTCCAGGTCTTATTTTAATAAGAAAGCTTTCTCTCTCAAGAAATGTATTAAATATATTTTCTAGTCCTTTCTTTTCAGCAATAAATCTAGCTATCCCTATATCTATTTCATCTAATAATGAAGTCTTTATAAGAAATTCTTTAATATTATTATCTAATTTTTCAAAAATTTTATAATCTAAAAACTCATATGCATTTAATATAGAATCCATATACATTTGTTCATTAAATTTATTATTATTTACTTTCAATGCTCCTAATATAGCATTTAATCCTATTACCCAACCTCCAGTATTTTTTTTAATTTCCTCAAGATTATTATCATCTATATCAAAACCATTTACTTTAAAGTAGTTCACTATTTCTTCATCATTAAATAATAAATCCACATAAGTTATTATTTCTAATTCTCTTTTTACTAAAAAATATTTTAATCCACTTGAAAGAACTGAACGGCTAATAAGTATGAGTTTATATTCATCAAACATCTCATCAATTATAGCAAATTGAAAAGCATCTTTATTTCTTACATTTTCAAAATTATCTACTACTATAATTTTTGTCTTTCCATCTTCATGAAAATTCTCTATTTCTTCACTTATTTTTTCTATAAGTTTATCACTTTCTATTTCTTTAGCATCAATAGAATACCATAAAACTTGTTCATCTATACTATCACACCATTCTTTGACTGCAGTTGTTTTTCCACAGCCTACTGGTCCAGAAATATATATAATTTTAAAATTAACGATTTCATCTAATAATTTATTAATCTTATCTCTTTGTATTATTAAAGATGATTTTTTTTCTTGAAAATTTTTTTTATTTAATTCATCTCTCGTCCTCATAATCATATCCCCACATTTCAGCCTAAAAATCTATATACATATTTCTATATACATATTATTATAATACAAATATAAAAAATAAATAAAAGCACCTATCAATTCGATAGATGCTTCATGTTTATGGCGGAGAAACCGGGATTTGAACCCGGGCGCCAGTTGCCCAACCTACGCCCTTAGCAGGGGCGCCTCTTCAGCCACTTGAGTATTTCTCCATGCCCTCTTTATATTATAAAAATTTATTTTATATGGCGGAGAGACAGGGATTCGAACCCTGGGTACCCGCAAAGGTACGCCGGTTTTCAAGACCGGTGCCTTAAACCAACTCGACCATCTCTCCACAACTTACGAAATTTATTATATCAAGTGAAATATGTTCTGTCAACATTTTTTTTGAAATATTTTTTGTAATTTATTTTTATATATTTTAGTTCTATACCTATAATCTTTTTTATTTTTAAATTCAACAAATTATTCACAGTTTATTAATATTTTATAACAAAAACTTTTTATACTATTTAATACTATTGAATTTATAAAAAAAAGCTTCAATAAAATATTGAAGCTTTGGCGGAGAGACAGGGATTCGAACCCTGGGTACCCGCAAAGGTACGCCGGTTTTCAAGACCGGTGCCTTAAACCAACTCGACCATCTCTCCAGGTCACGAAATGTATTATACCAATATTTGAATTAATTTGTCAACTACTTTTAAAAATAAATTTAAATTAATTTTTATCTATAAGTATCCAGTGAACATATCTCTAGATACATTATAGATAAAAAATCAGATTAAATATATCGTTTTGTTCTTACAATCTGCTAACTCCAAAACAAAATAATATATCCTTTTAAAGTTTTGTTTAATTTTTTCTATTATTCTTGACTTTCAAGTTTTCCATGTTTTTCATATCTTGCAAGCTTTTGAATTTTATTTTCTTCATTAACAAATACAACCTTTGGCTTATGATTTTTAGCTTCTTCATTATCCATTTCACAATAAGCCATAAGTATTATTTTATCTCCAACTTGAACACATCTAGCAGCTGCTCCATTTAGACATATAAGCCCTGAGCCTCTTTCACCAGCTATAGTATATGTTTCAAATCTATTTCCATTATTAACATCTACTATTTGTACTTTTTCATACTCTAGTATCCCTGCTGCATCAAGAAGATCCATATCAACTGTAATACTTCCTACATAATCTAATTCCGCTTGTACTACTGTTGCTCTATGAATTTTTCCCTTTAACATTGTTACATTCATCTGTTTCCCTCCAAATTATACTTCATATATAAAGTTATCTATAAGTCTTGTTTTTCCTATATAAACCGCCATAGCAACTAATGCACTATTTTCAATTTTATCTATATTTTCTATTGATAAAGGATCAACAATTTCTACATAATCTATTTTAGCTAGCTTTTCTGTATTTATATTATTTGTGATTATATCTATAATCTTTTTACTATCTCTTTCTCCTGCTTCTATAGCTTCTTTACCAAGTTTTAAAGATTTGCTTAATATAACTGCTGCTTTTCTTTCTTCAGGACTTAAATAAGTATTTCTTGAACTTTTAGCTAGTCCGTCTTCTTCTCTTATTATAGGACATCCAATGATTTCAATATCCATATTTAAATCTCTAACCATTCTCTTAACAACAGCTAATTGTTGAGCATCTTTTTGTCCAAAATAAGCTCTATCAGGCTTAACTATATTAAATAATTTAGTTACTACAGTACAAACTCCTCTAAAATGTATTGGTCTGCTTTTTCCACATAGTCCTTTGCTTACACCTTGAACTTCTACAAAGCTACTAAAATCGTCAAAATACATTTCTTCTTTTTCAGGATGGAATATTAAATTAGCTCCTGCTTCTTTACAAAGCTTTGCATCTCTTTCTAAATCTCTTGGATAGCTTGCTAAATCTTCAGTAGGTCCAAATTGAATAGGATTTACAAATACACTTACAACAACTCTGTCATTTTCCTTTACAGCCTTATCTATTAAGCTCTTATGTCCTTCATGTAAATAACCCATTGTTGGAACAAGACCTACTGTTAATCCTTCTTTTCTCCATTCCTTAACTATTTGTCTAACTTCACTTATACTTCCTGATATATTCATAGTTCTAAATTCCTCCTAATATAGTTTCTCAATAACCTCTTCATCTATTTTAAATGTGTGCTTTTCTTCTGGGAAAACACCATCTTTTACTTCTTTAATATACTCTTCGAAAGCTTTTTTCATCACTTCTCCAACTTTTGCATATTGCTTTACAAATTTAGGTACAAAATCTGAATACATACCAAGCATATCTTGATATACAAGTACTTGACCATCACATCCAGCTCCTGCTCCAATTCCTATTGTTGGAATACTTATCTTCTTTGAAATAAATTCAGCAAGCTTAGCAGGAACACATTCAAGAACAACAGCAAAAGCTCCTGCCTCTTCTACAGCCCTTGCTTCTTCTAAAAGTCTTTTAGCTGCTTCTTCACTCTTTCCTTGTACTTTAAATCCACCAAAAGCATTTATGGATTGTGGAGTTAATCCAATATGAGCAACAACTGGAATTGAAGCATTTACTATAGCCTTTATTTGTTCTACAACTTCTTTTCCACCTTCAAGCTTTACTGCTTGTGCTCTACCTTCTTTCATTAATCTTCCAGCATTAACTACAGCATCATATACTGAAGTTTGATAAGACATAAATGGCATATCAGCTACTACTAATGCATTTTTTGCTCCTCTTGAAACTGCTCTTGTATGATGAATCATATCCTCCATGGTAACTGATAATGTGTCCTCATATCCTAAACATACCATACCTAATGAATCTCCAACAAGTATTGAGTTTACACCTGATTCATCAATAAGTTTAGCAGTAGAATAATCATAAGCTGTAAGCATAGTTAATTTTTCATGTTTTTCTTTTGCTTCTTTAAATGTTAAAACTGTATTTTTCATTATTTCTCTCCTATAATCTTTTCTAAATTAGAATAATTTCTGTTTTTATTTTTTACTTTAGCAATATTTACAAGCTTTTTCGAAAGCAATTTGTATAATTCCTTATCTTCTTCATTTAAACAATTCATGTGCCTTATAATAGTATCAGAATCCCCTCTTTCAACAGGACCTGTTAAACTTTCCTTTATGCCCTTTTCACCTATATTTTTTATATTATTAAGCATTAAAGGATATAAAGCACTCATAGCTTCCTCTTCATTAAATCCACATTTCATTAATAATTCATTTCCAAGCTCAGCTAAAGCAATTACATAATTACTAACAACAACTGAAGCTAAATGATACATAGATTTATTTTCCCAGGAAATAATTTGAACTTTATTTCCAAGTTCCTCAATATATTCTTTTATCTTTAATAAATATTTTTCAGAACCTTCAATTGTTATAAATGCTTTATTTAAATTTTTATAGGAATTATATTTATCACTGATTGCAAACATTGGGTGAATTGAATAACCATATGCCTTATGATTATCTATATCAGAAAAGACCTTAGATGATAATGAACCACTACAGTGGCATATAATTTTACCTGTTATAGGTAGCTTTTTTATGCTATCCCATACATTTTTTATTTCTCCATCTGGAGTTGTAATTATAATAGTATCACATTCCTTTATCAAACTCTCAATACTCTCAAAACATTTTGAATTTGTAAAATTTGCCGCTTCTTTTGAAGACTCCATACTTCTACTATAATAACCTACTATTTTTTTACCACTCTGGCTTAGATATTTACCTAGCGTAAAACCTACCTTACCAGCTCCTATAAATCCAAATTTAATGTTATCACCTCCATTATAAGAGTGTGACACTATAATTATTTTAAAAAAATTATCATCTGGTGCAGCTTCTTATAGAATACCACCCATAAAGAATTTACCACAACTCATTTATTTTTTCAAATAATATTATTAAATTTAACTTTTTTTAAATCGTTTGCAGAAAAATATTTTTTTATTATATGATTTTATGTCATTTATTACTAATAAATTCACTATTTAACTTAAAATAAAAGCTATAGGAATAAATACTCCTATAGCCAATTTAGAATCTTATTTTATTATTTCCTGTCCACCCATATAAGGTCTTAATTTTTCTGGTATTCTAACAGAACCATCTTCATTTAAGTTATTTTCTAAAAATGCTATTAACATTCTTGGTGGTGCAACAACTGTATTATTTAAAGTGTGTGCAAAATATTTTCCATTTTTTCCTGCGATACGAATCTTTAATCTACGTGCTTGAGCATCTCCAAGGTTAGAACAACTTCCTACTTCAAAGTATTTCTTTTGTCTAGGAGACCAAGCTTCAACATCAAGAGATTTAACCTTAAGGTCAGCTAAATCTCCAGAACAACATTCCAAAGTTCTAACTGGAATATCTAAAGAACGGAATAATTCTACTGTATTCTTCCATAATTTTTCAAACCATTCTTTGCTATCCTCTGGTTTACATACTACTATCATTTCTTGCTTTTCAAATTGATGTATTCTATATACTCCTCTTTCTTCTATACCATGAGCACCTTTTTCTTTTCTAAAACATGGTGAATAACTTGTTAATGTTTTAGGAAGCTCTTCTTCTTTTATTATAGTATCAATGAATTTACCTATCATAGAATGTTCACTAGTACCAATTAAATATAAGTCTTCTCCTTCAATTTTATACATCATAGATTCCATTTCAGAAAAGCTCATAACACCAGTAACTACATCACTACGAATCATAAATGGTGGAATACAATAAGTAAAGCCTTTATTTATCATAAAGTCTCTAGCATATGAAAGAATTGCTGATTGTAATCTTGCTATATCTCCCATTAAATAATAAAATCCATTACCTGCTACTTTTCTTGCACTATCTAAATCAATTCCATTTAATTTTTCCATTATTTCTGTGTGATATGGAATTTCAAAATCAGGTACAAAAGGTTCTCCAAAACGTTCTATTTCTACATTTTCACTATCGTCTTTTCCTATTGGTACACTTGGGTCTATTATATTTGGTATAACCATCATTCTCTTTTTTATCTCTTCTTGAAGTTCTCCTTCTTTAGCTTGTAACTCTTGAAGACGAGCTGCATCTTTATTTACTTGTTCCTTAAGTGCTTCAGCTTCTTCTCTTTTTCCTTGACCCATTAATGCACCTATTTTTTTAGAAATAGAATTTCTATTAGCTCTTAAATTATCTGCTTCTAGTTGCACCTTTCTATTTTCAGCATCTAATTCTATTACTTCATCAACAAGCTTAAGCTTTTCATCTTGAAACTTATTTTTAATATTTTGTTTAACTACATCTGGATTTTCTCTTAAAAATTTTAAATCTATCATAACTTCCTCCTTGTATGTAAATGCATAAGTCTATGCAAGTTTGTTTTTTATAAAAAAAACCTTTCATCCCTATAAAAATATGGGACGAAAGGTATTATCCGCGGTACCACCCTATTTGATAAAATACTAATGATTTTATCCACTTTTAACAATTTAACGATTTCCCGTACTGCTCATCACAGTCCCTCCAAGGTGGATTCATAATACATTGATATCAGTTCACAGCACCCACTGACTCTCTTAAAAACAATTATATTACTACTAGCCTCTTCAACGGTTTACTATTCATTTATAACTAATATATTACATTTAATGTTGATTTGTCAATATATGAAGTTATTTTTTAACTTTTACTTCATATATATCTTTTTTTATAAATTCTTTTCTATTTTTTGAGTAGAAATAATATCAATTCCTGTATTTAAAATATTTTTACATATAACATCTCCTATATTGATAGGTGTACTTATATATAACCTTCCTATTACCTTAGAAAATTCAACAAATAACTTTCTTTCAACCTCTTTATTACTTTTTACTGATACAACTCTATGATTTTTATCACCTTTTATTCTAACAATGCTAGTGAATACTTCCTTCATAAAATTCCTCCATATTAAACACTTTTTATCCATTTCTCTAGCTAAAATATTAATTATCTTTCTACTACAATATGAACCTTTACAAGGACCATTACAGACACCTGTTCTTCTTCTAATACCATCTAAAGTTCTTGCCCCTAAAGGACGTCTTATACAATCAATAACTTCTCCTTCAGTAACTTCATTGCACAAACAAACTATCTTACCATATCTACTATCTAATGATATTAATTCATTTTTTTCTTCTATACTCATATTCTTGAACTTATAAACATCTCTTCTTTTATCTATAAATTCCTTTTTAAATGTAGTTTTTATATTGCTTGCTATAACTTCAGATATTTCTTTTGCAATTGCTGGTGCTATTCCAATTTTTCCATAGTGAGTTCCTGTAACTTTAATATACCCTTCTTTAATATTTTTATCATCTATATACATTATATCTTTTTTATAAATATCATTAAATATACTATTTACACACTCTTTACTTATAGTAGGCATAAGCTTCCTTGAAGAAATAATTCTTTCATCACTACTTAACACATTACTATCTTTTATTCCTATAATATATCCATGGTAAACACTTGGGATATTAACTGCAAATTTATTTTCATCCATAACAGTAATTACTACTCTGTTCAATGGTTTTTCTACATTTTTATTAACAATCATATAATTAACATTTTTTATTGTGCTTTCTTCTTTAATATTATAATTTTGCTCATTGATATTTTCTCCCATATTAATATCAAATGGAGTTGTATTTATAACTACCCTACAAGTAAATTTATTTTTATTTGTTGTTACTTTAAACCCCTTAGAAATCTTAGCTATATTAACAACTTCTTCTTCAAATCTAAAGTTAACTCCATTATCTGCTGCAACCTCTGCATAAGCAATTGAAAGTTCATATGGTGAAACTACTGCAACTTCTTCTGAATACAACCCTTTACTTACATCTATGTTAATATTATTTTCTAATTCTAATACTTCTTTCTTATCAAGCAATGATATATTTTCTATTCCTCTTTTCTTAGCAAGATTATACATTTCTTTTAATTTAAAAACACCATAATCATTACTTGCTACTCTAAGTGCTCCCACTTTTTTATATGGAACATTAAACTTTTTACAAGATTCTTCAATAAGCTTACAGCCTTTTCTTTCATACTCAGATATTATTTCATTAGTAGTCTCAGAACCATCATAAACAACAGAAGTATTTATTAATGATATATCCTCTGCTATATCTGAAGCTTTCTCTATTAATGCTATATTTAAATTATACTTTGATAACTCATAAGCTACAGTGCATCCAACTATTCCTCCACCTAAAATTAAAACATCATAATCCATAAATTAATCCTCCAAAAAAAAAGAATAAACATCTAATTCTTCTCATCACATATCTTTAATATTTTAAGATATTTATTTTTATATGATTCATCAGAATGATGATATTTTATAGCATCTAAAAATTCATCATCATACTTATTTATATTCTTAAGTATATTAACACCCTTAATTGGATGATTATAATATAAATCTATTTTTTTATTATTTTTTATATTACTCATCATTCCTTTAGTAACTTTATTTAATATTACTAATATAGATTTTTCAATAATATTTAAACTTCCTTCTATTTTTCCTATATCATGTAATAGGGCTATTCTTGCCATCTTATTTTTATCTAAATTATTTTCTTCACATAATTTTAAAGAATCTTTGCATACTCTTATTGAGTGATGTTGTTCCGATTTCTTTAAATGTTTAAATAAATTCATTTCCTTATCATCTAAATATTTCTCTAATACTTTATTATCAATCTTTTTAAAAGTTGAAGTTATAGCCCATAAAAATTGTTTTACCCTATATATCATATTTAATATTTTCCTTCTTAAATATTAATGTTTAAATCTAATTATATTTCTTATCTATAAGATATTGTTTAATAAGCATTTCTTCTAAAGTGCTTAAATTCACTTATAGTATGCTATCTTCATTTACTATCGTCAAGTACTATTCATTTCTTATTTTAGAAGTATTAGAAATTTACATATTAATCTCCCCTAATTGAAGGAAAGAAAATTCCTAAACTTGTTTCTTTTATTAATCTTTATTATTTTCTTGACAACTTATTCATAACTTAACAAATTATATAATTTTCTTACAATAAAAAAGTGGCTGCGCCACGCTCCCTTCGGGATATCAATTTTAAATTTTTTCTAAAAGCATAGGCATTTCATATATCCTATGCTTTTAAATTAACT